>NZ_JBSFPS010000340.1:0-9630 GCF_053588315.1 Streptosporangium sp. NPDC003464
GCCCTCCCCCGCATCCATCCCGAACCCAGGGGCCGACACATGAACCTCCGTGAACCCAACGACCTCACCCTCGTCGAGAAGGCGTCGCTGACCTCCGGGAGCAGCACCTGGCAGACCACCGCGATCGGCGGGCGGGTCCGTGCGGTCACCCTGACCGACGGCCCGCACGGCATCCGGCGGCAGGACCCCGCGGCGGGCGACGCGCTCGGGCTGGGCCGCAGCCTTCCCGCCACGTGCTTCCCGCCGGCCGTCGCCCTCGGCTCGTCCTGGGATCCGGAACTGGCGCGGCGGGTGGGCGCGGCCCTGGCCAGAGAGGCGTCCGCGCTGGGTGCCGATGTCGTGCTGGGCCCCGGCGTGAACATCAAGCGCTCACCGCTGTGCGGCCGCAACTTCGAGTATTTCTCCGAGGACCCGCTGGTCAGCGGGGTGATGGGCGCGGCCGTGGTCACCGGGATCCAGTCGTCGGGGCTCGGGGCGTGCGTCAAGCACTTCGCGGTCAACAACCAGGAGACGGACCGGATGCGGGTGAGCGCCGACGTCGACGAGCAGACGTTGCGCGAGATCTACCTGCCCGCCTTCGAACGGATCGTGCGCGAGGCCGCGCCGTACGCCGTGATGTCGGCCTACAACAAGATCAACGGAGTCTACGCCAGCGAGAACCGCTGGCTGCTCACCGAGGTGCTGCGGGAGGAATGGGGCTTCGACGGCCTGGTGGTGTCCGACTGGGGCGCCGTCAACGACCGGGTCGCGGCCCTGGCCGCCGGCCTCGACCTGGAGATGCCGCCGACCGGCACCGACGAGCGGATCGTCGCGGCGGTCCGCGCCGGGCACCTGGAGGAGTCGGCGGTCACCGCGGCGGCCGAGCGCGTCATCCGGCTGGGGCACCGGGTCGAGGGCGCGCGGCGCTTCGACGGCTGGGACGTGGACGCCCATCACGAGCTGTGCCGTGAGGCCGCCCGGGCCGGGACCGTCCTGCTGAAGAACGACGGTGACCTGCTGCCGCTGGACCCGGCCGCCTCCCAGCGGATCGCCGTCATCGGCGAGTTCGCGCGCACCCCCCGATATCAGGGCCACGGCAGCTCGCACGTCGTGCCCACCCGCCTGGACACTCCCTGGGACGCGCTGCGTGCCGCCGCCGGCCCCGGCACCACGCTCTCCTTCGCCCCGGGCTTCACCCTGGACGGGGCACCGGACGCCGCTCTGGTGGCGGAGGCCGTGGCGGCCACGGCCCAGGCCGATACGGCGCTGGTGTTCCTCGGCCTGCCGGAGGCGGCCGAGTCCGAGGGCTTCGACCGGACCACGCTCGAACTTCCGGCCGACCAGATCGCCCTGCTGCGCGCGGTGTCGGCGGCCTGCTCCCGGGTCGCGGTGGTGCTGGCCAACGGCGGCGTCGTCACGGTGGCGCGGTGGCAGGACGCGGTGCCCGCGATCCTGGAGGGCTGGCTGCCCGGCCAGGCCGCCGGGTCCGCCCTGGCCGACCTGATCTTCGGGCTGCACAGCCCGGGCGGGCGGCTCACCGAGACCATCCCGCTCAGCCTCGCCGACACCCCCGCCCACCTGCACTTCCCCGGCCAGGACGGGCACGTGGTCTACGGCGAGGGCCGCTACGTCGGATACCGCCACTACGACACGCTCGACGTCCCCGTGGCCTACCCCTTCGGCCACGGCCTGAGCTACACCCGCTTCTCCTACACCGACCTCGACGTGGCCCCGACCGGCGACAACGCCTGGACGGTGCGGGCCACCGTCACCAACACCGGCGGCAGGTTCGCCCACGAGGTGGTGCAGCTCTACGTGGCCTTCGCCGAGGAGACCCCCTCCCGGCCCAGGCACGAGCTGCGCGGGTTCGCCAGAGCCGGGCTGGAGCCCGGCGAGTCGCGCCGGATCTCCTTCGAGCTGACCGGCCGGGACATCGCCCGCTGGTCGCCCTCCCGGCACGGCTGGCGGATCGACCCGGGGCGCTTCACCGTCGAGGTGGGGGCCTCCTCGCGCGACATCCGCCTGCGCGCCGAGGTGACCACTCCCGGGGACGGGCTGGTCGACGAGCTCGGGCCGATGTCCACGCTGGGCGAGTGGCTGGACCACCCCGTCGGCGCCAGGGTGCTCGGCGAGCGGATCCAGCGGATGGCCGGCCTGTCCGCGCTGTCCGCCGGCGACTCGATGCTGCTCGCCCTGGCCCGCGGCGTCCCGCTGGCGAAGTTCGCCACCTTCGGCATCGGCGTCACCCCGGAGGTCGTCGCCGAGCTGGTCGCCGAGGCCCGCAGCGCGCCCCCGTCGAAGGCTCCCTGAGCACCCTGCGTGAGACGGTGACCGCTGAGCCGCCTCTCCCCCGCGCCCGCTGAGGTCAGGCGGGCGGGGCGGGGGCGGACTGGTAGAGCTCGCCGCGGCCGGCGAGGGGGAGGGCGGGGACGCCGGCGGGGACGAAGGCGGCGGTGCCGGCGGTGAGGGTCAGGGCGTGCTCGCCCCGGCCGGCGGTGATGGCGCCGGACACGCAGAGGAGGACGCGGGGACCGTCCGAGACCAGCTCGGCCCGCGGGGTCTCCAGGGTCAGGGTCGCGCGGGTCAGCTCGAACTCGCGGACCGGGGGCGACCAGCGGACGACGCCGGGGGCGACCGGCTCCGGGGAGATGACCGGCGTCTCCAGGGGTTCGAAGCGGACCACCCGGAGGAGCTCGGGGACGTCCACGCGCTTGGGGGTGAGGCCGCCGCGCAGCACGTTGTCACCGGAGGCCATCACCTCGACCCCCACGCCGCGCAGGTAGGCGTGCGGGTTCCCGGCGGGCATCCAGATGGCCTGGCCGGGCGCGAGCCGTACGTGATTGAGCAGGAGGGAGACGACCACGCCCGCGTCACCGGGGTAGTGGACGGCCAGGCGGGCGGCGACCTCGTAGGCCGGGTCCACGTCGCCGAGCTTGGCGCACGCGGCCGCGACCTCGGCGACCAGGGCGGCACGGGCCGCCGGGGAGAGGGTCAGGGCCGCGGTGAACGCCTCGCGCAGGCCCTCGGGGCCGCGCAGGAGGGCGGCGACGGGCCGCAGCGCGGGGACGTCGATCCGGTCGAGCAGGTCCGCCGCCGCCTCGGGGGCGCGGAAGCCGCACAGCGCCTCGAAGTCCCCCATGGCCAGGAGCAGCTCGGGCTTGTGGTGGGGGTCGCGGTAGTTGCGCAGCTCCGGGGGCAGCCCCGCCGCCTCCTCGGCCGCGAAGGCCGCGCGCGCGTGCTCCGCGTCCGGGTGGGCCTGCAGCGACAGCGGCTCCTCGGCCGCCAGCAGCTTCATCAGGTACGGCAGGCGTGGCCCGAACTCGGCGGCGACGGCGGGCCCCAGGACGCCCCGGGGATCAGCGGCGACGATCTCGTCCAGCGGCCGGCCGCCGATCCGGGACGGGGCACCGGGGTGCGCGCCCAGCCACAGCTCGGCCTCGGGTTCCGGGCTCGGCACGGGGCGGCCCTGGATCCCGGCGATCGCGCTGCGGGATCCCCAGGCGTACGTGCGCACGGTCCCGTCGAGCCGGTAGGCCCCGGGCGGCAGGGCGCTCACGCCACCGCTCCCGCCGCCGGGACGGGCCGCCGGGTCAGCGCGGCGGCCCCGACCAGCCCGGCGTCGCCGCCGAGCGCGGACGGGCGGAGCCGTACGCGCCGCAGGAAGTCCAGCCCGGCCAGCCGTTCGGACCAGGTGCGCAGCGGGGCGAACAGCACGTCCCCGGAGCGGGCGACGCCACCCCCGACCACGACGAGGTCGAGGTCGACGACGGCCGCGGTGGACAGCAGCGCCCCGGCCAGGGCGCGGGCGGCGCGGTCGAACGCGGCGGTGGCGACCGGCAGGCCCTCGCGGGCATCGGCGGCCAGCACGGCGGCGTCGACCTCCGGCTCCCCGGCCCGCCACCCCTGACCGCGCGCCCAGCGCACCATGCCCGGCCCGGAGGCGTACGTCTCGACGCAGCCACGCGAGCCGCACGCGCACGGCTCACCCCCGGGATCGACGATCATGTGGCCGACGTGCCCGGAGTTCCCCGAGGGCCCGAACCGGGGCGCGCCGTCCAGCACCAGGCCGCCGCCGACGCCCGTGGAGACGACCACGCCGAGCAGCGCACGAGACCCGGCGCCGGCCCCGGCGAAGTGCTCGCCGAGCGCGAAGCAGTGCCCGTCCCCGGCCAGCACCACGGGCCGGCCGAGCGACTCGGCGAGCCGGTCCACGAGCGGGAACGCGCGCCAGGCGGGGATGTTGACCGGGCTCACGGTGCCGGCGCGCGGGTCCAGCGGACCGGCCGAGCCGACGCCGAGCGGCGCCTTCCGCGCGATGTCCCCGGCGGCGGCCACGACGCGCGCGGCGAGCCGCGCCACCGTCCGGAACACCTCCTCGGGGTCGTCGGTGCGCGGCGTGGGACGGGTCCAGCGGTGCGAGACGGCGCCGCGGGGATCGACGAGCGCGGCGGCGATCTTGGTGCCGCCGATGTCGACGGCCAAGGCATGGGTCACGGGGGTTCTCCGTCAGTGGCGGTGGTGGTTGTCGGGCTGGGCGGGGTCACCGGGGTGCTCCAGTCCCGGCACCAGCCGCAGCCGGTGAGCGCGCGCGTGGTCGAGCCACCGCACGAACGCCAGCCGGCGTGCGGCGTCGAGGAGGCCGTCTGCGGGGCCGGACGGGTCCGGCTCCGGCCCGCGGCGGGCGAGAAGGGTGGCGGTCCAGGGACCGGCCGTCACGGTCTGGCCCGGTACGGCGGAGCCCAGCGCCCCGGCCAGGTCCGCGGGCAGCGAACCCGGCTCGGCGTCGAACTCGCCGTCCGGCGTGCGCAGCCGCCAGACCGGCCCGGCGGGCGGCCGCGCGGTGGACTCCCGGTAGGCGGCCGCCTCCGCGGGGGTGACGGCGACGCCGGCGGTGACGGCCTCGTACACGGCGCGGACGGCCGCGCTGCCCTCGTACGCCGCCGCGGCGATGGAGCCCAGCTCGACGGCGGCCCGCTGGTCGAGCCGGACCGGCGGGGCGTCCCCGGGGTCGAGCCCGCGCGCGGCGGCCTCGGCGGCGCACAGCTCCTCGGTCAGCACGACCTGGGCCACCCAGCGCGTGAGCTGCCGGTCCTCGGCCGTGCCCGGCGCGGGGAGCGCCGTGGACCGGGGCCCGGCCCGCAGGGCGCCGAGCCGCCGGTCCAGCTCGGCGCGCGGGAGGGGGGCGCCGTCGAGCCAGCCGAGCACCGGACCCACGCCGGGCGCGGCCGGCTCCCCGGTGACGGGTGCGTACCCGGGGACCGGATGCCCATGCCCGTGCCCATGCCCGTGCCCGTGGTGACCGTCCGTCACGGGGCCACCACCAGCTCGACGGTCGGGGCGTACTGGCAGCGGCCGTACCACATGACCTTGACCAGGGCCCAGGAGGAGCCGGGGGCGGCGTCGCGCGGCGCGGCCACCTCGAACTCGGCGGTGGCGCTCTCCCCCGCCGCGAGGGCGAACCCGCGGACCGGGTCGGCGACCAGGTCCCAGGTGCCCCAGGGCGAGACGAGCTGCAGCTCACCGCGGATCTCGCCGCGGGTGCGGTTGCGCAGCGTGAGCCCCAGCACGGCCTGGCCGCCGGGGGCGACGCGCACCGACCGCGCGGTCACCTCCACCGACAGGCCGGTGTCGCGGCCGGGGTTGTCCTTGCTGCCCTGCGCGGCCACCCAGTCCTCGGGGACGTCGCCGGGCACGGGCAGCACGCCGGGCAGGTCGCCGACCGCGATCGTGACCACGTCCTCGACGGTCTGGCCGGCGTGCTCGAACCGGGCGGCGGCGAAGTACATCCCCGGCTCCACGCCCTCCGGCGGGATGACCGTCACCGGGAACCGCAGGTGCCCGCCCGCCGCCAGCCGGTACGGCCGCCGCGTCAGGCTCGCCGTCCAGCCCTCGGGGGCGAGGATCTCCACGGCCCCCTCCACGTCGGCGTCGAGCAGGTGCGAGGAGAGCACCACCGACACCTCGGCCGGCTCCCCACCGGTCCGCACGAGCCCCGGTGAGGCCGCGACGCTCACCGGCAGGTACCCCATCGGCGCCGGCCCCCGGTTGTGCAGCCAGTACCGCGAGTGCACCGGCTGCGCCGCCTCGGCCGCCGGCCCCAGCGCCGCCCCGCCGTACGGCGGCACGCCCGCGGCGGCGGCGTCGTACGACGGCAGGCCGGGTGCGGCGATCACGGTGGCGACCTCGGCGCCGGTCAGCGCGATGGCGCCCGGAACGGGTCCGCCCCGGCGTTCGAGCAGGTCGGCGCGGTATGCCTCGGTGAGGGCAAGTGCGCCGGAGAGGGTGGCGTCACGGCCGTGGCCGGTGGACTCCATCAGGCGGACGGTCACGCCGGACGCCGGGTCCGGAGCGGCGGCCGATCCGTGCGCGGTCGGGTTGCCGGCCGGCTTGAGGGTGCCGACCAGCACCTCGCGGGCGGGCTGGACCCGCAGGTACGACCGGGCCGGCGGCAGCGGGCCCGGGTGCGGCTCGGCGACCACGGCGTACAGCGGGTGGTTGAACTCCTGCCCCCTGGGCGGGCAGCGTCAGCGTGCGCCAGTCGCCCTCGCCGGAGACCAGCGCGTAGCGGAACTCGTGGGTCCAGTGCATGAGCTGGAAACCCGCGCCGTCGGGCAGCGTACGGCGGGGCGGGTCGATCCACACGCCGGACGGCCAGCCGGTGCACGAGCGCATCAGCGACAGGTGCAGCGTCCCGGCCGGATCGACGGCGAAGCCCGGCAGGCCGTAGGTGAGCAGCGCGACGGTGTGGTCGGTGAGCAGCTCGGACTCCGGGATCTCCCCCGGGCAGGCGACGCTCACGCGGGCGTCGGCAAGGTCGGCGGTCAGCGCCGCGGGGTCGGTGGTGACCAGGGCGGGCAGCGCGCGCAGGTCGCGCAGGTCGGCGTTGGGCCGCCAGACCTCGCGCAGCGGCCGCGCGGCCGGCACCCAGACGCGGCCGTCCCGCTCCAGGGTCTCGGCGTAGGCCGCCCCGGCGCTCTCCAGCAGCTCGCGCACCGCGTCGTTCTCCTCCGGCCCGCCGATCATGATCCGGAAGTCGGGGAGGTTGGAGTCCACGTCGAGCCAGCCGTACCGGGACCAGTCGGCGCTCGCCGTGGTCGCGGTGACCCCGGCCCGGACCAGCGCGACGAGCAGGTCGCGGACGCCGGCGGCGTCCTCCAGCGCGGGCACGACCACCTCGGCGACCCCGAGCGCCCGGTCCCCCGGGGAGCGGCCGTCGGGGCCGGTGAGCGTGACGCGGGCGGTGGAGCCCAGGCCGAACCAGGTGTTGGCGGGGTTGTCGAGGGTCCACGGCGCCTCGGCGGCGTCCACGTCGGGCAGGGCGAACCCGCGCCCGACCACGGCCCCGGCCACCTCGCTCACCGGGAGCGCGCCGGGGAGGTCGGCGGGGAAGCTCAGCCGCAGCAGCCGGTCCGCCCCGCTGTAGTCGAGGACGCGGGTGCCGAGGTCCACCCGGTCCACGCCGTCCCAGAGCGTGACGGTCTGCTCGTAGCCGATGCCGTCCACCGTCCCGGTGATCACCAGACGCTCGCCGAGCGGGCAGGTCTCGCGGCGCACCCGGGCCGCGCCCTGCGCCGCGCCGACGACCGGACCCTTGGGCACCAGGTGCCAGGGGCCCTCGCCGAAGTCGGGGTGGGCCGGATACTCCTCGTAGACGCGCAGCTCGTTGCCGACGCATCCCTCCCGGACCAGCTCGCGCCCCGCCTTCTTGTCGAACACCCCGGACAGGCCGCCGCCCCGCTCGGGGTCGGCGGTGACGCGGTAGCGGGCGTTCTCGACCGTCACTCCGACGGCGGGAGTCCACGCGGGTCCCGCGTCCGACGGGCCGGGCAGCAGCCGCCAGGTGCGCCAGCCGGTGGCGGGCACGTCCTCGGCCAGGAACCGCAGGGTCCCCCGGTCGACGACGCACGGCACCTCCGCGCCGGCGTCGTCGAGCACCCGGCCGCCGTCGAGCCCGGCGGGCAGCCGTACGGCCACCGGCGCCGACCGGTCGAAGGACAGCGTGTTCGCGACGACGACCGCGACACCCTCGCCGGTGGTGTCCACGCGGGCGACGAGCGACCCGAGCGAGGCGTCCAGTACGGCGGCCGCCAGGTCGTACGCCTCGCGCCAGCCGGACAGCAGGTCCAGGTAGACCTGGTCGGACTCGCTCCCGGTGATCGCGTCGTGGTGCGCGCCGTACGCGAGCTGCCGCCAGACCTTGTCCAGAGCGGCCTCGGGGTAGCTCCCGAGCCCTTCGAGCGCGGCGAGGGTGGCGAGCTTCTCCGCGTCCACGGCGGCCACCTCGCCCGCCCGCTGCGCCTGCTTGGTGTCGATGTAGGAGACGTCCTTGCCCGTGTAGATCGGGTTCATGTCCCGGGTCTGCGGGCTGGGCCGCCGCCCGGAGGCCGCCAGCTCGGCCCGGACCGCGTCGAGGAAGTCGCGCGGGGTGGCGCAGACGAAGCGCGGCCAGACGTAGCGGGCGTTCCAGGAGCGGTGGATCTCGGTGACCCACTTGTTCGGCGGGGTGTAGTCGGTGCCCACGGGCAGCAGCAGGTTCCTCGTCGCCCCGACCGGCTTGAGCTTGCGGTACAGCTCGTACACGGCCTTCTCGGCGGTGGCCAGGTCGGCGGAGGAGTCCATCCACCAGCCCGCCGAGTAGTGGTGCGGCATGAAGTGCGTCAGCACCCCGAGCCCCGAGGGGGAGATCCACTCGAACTCGCTCGGGAACTGCATGACCGTCGCGTCGTCCTTGGCCTCGCGGAAGTTCTTCTGGATCGGCCCCCACTGGTGGAACGGCCCGCGCGCCCAGGCGCTCCCGGTCAGCCCGGCCGCCGCGAGGTATCCGGGGAACTGCGGGTCGTGCCCGAACGCGTCGAGCTGCCACGCCGTCGCCGGCTCCCCGCCCAGGATGTCGCGCTGGTAGCCGATGCCGTACACGATGTTCCGGATCGTGGTCTCGGCCCCGGTCAGGTTGGTGTTGGGCTCGTTGTAGGTCCCGCCGACCAGCTCGACCTGCCCGCGCTCCATCAGCAGCCGCAGGTCGGCGCGGCGCTCGGGGTGCACGTCGAAGTACGGCTTGAGGTAGTCGATCTCGGCCAGCACGAACTTGTAGACCGGGTCGCGCAGCGCCAGGTCCAGGTGCGCGTCCACCAGCGCGAAGCCGTTGCGCTCCCACAGCGGCCGGGTGGTGGCGTCCCCGGACAGCAGTTCCCAGGGCGAGGTGTACGCCGCCTGCGTGTTCCACCACACCGGGTCGTAGTGGAAGTGCGAGACCATGAACATCGTCCAGCCGGGCTCGGCCACGACGACCACGCCTTCGGCGCGCGCGTCGCCCGCCGTCACCACGACCGGCAGTTCGGCCCCCGGGACCGGGTCGGCGATCTCCAGCGGGACCTCGACCTCGCCGGAGCCCTCGGCCTCGCCCGCCACGCCGAGGCCGGTGACGGCGACCCGCGCGGGCGGGCCGTCGAGCGTCACGCGCAGCACCTGGCGCGGGGCGTCCTCGGTGCCCGCGAACAGGTCCGTGGACTCCACGGAGACGATGGTGACTGACACGGGATTCCTCTCTGCGGGTCGGTGACCCACGTGGTCGGCGGCCGGCCGCGGCTTCACCGCGGCGGCGGGGACGGCGATCGACGGCCACGTGCTCGACAAGGCGCTCGACCGCTATCG
>NZ_JBSFPS010000341.1:0-9545 GCF_053588315.1 Streptosporangium sp. NPDC003464
GGCGCCGTGATCGGCGCCACCACCTGGTTACCGGCGAGCACACCGTTCGCACCCGAGGTGCGGTTGCCCCCGGCCCCGAGACCACCACCCTTCGACGAGACCGAGGCGCCGCCCCTGCAACCGGCCTCGGCCTTGCCCACGACCGCGACGGCGTTGCCGCAGATGTTGATCGGCGCCGTGATCGGCGCCACCACCTGGTTACCGGCGAGCACACCGTTCGCACCCGAGGTGCGGTTGCCCCCGGCCCCGAGACCACCACCCTTCGATGAGACCGAGGCGCCACCCTTGCAGCCGGCGAAGGCCTTGCCCACGACCGCGACGGCGTTGCCGCAGATGTTGATCGGCGCCGTGATCGGCGCCACCACCTGGTTGCCCGCGAGCACACCGTTCCGGCCCGAGGTGCGGTTGCCCCCCGCGCCACCCCCGGCGTTCCCGGCGTTCCCTGCGGAGATGCCGCCCTTGCAGCCCGCCTCCGCGTTGCCGACCGCGTTGCCGCAGACGTTGACCGGGGCGGTGATCGGAGCGATCACCTGGTTGCCGCTGCCGGCGGCGAAGCGGCCGTCGGTGTCGTTGCCACCCGCCGCGGGATGCCAGCCCGGACGCGGGCCGTGCCCACCCGGATAGCCGGGCTTGCCGGGCCGGCCCGGACGGCCTGGCCCGCCGGTCACCTCGGCGCCGCCCCTGCAGCCGGAGAACGCATCGCCGACGACCGCGACCGAGTTGCCGCAGATGTTGACGGGGGCGGTGATCGGGGCGACGACCTGGTTGCCGCCGAGCACGGAGGACCTGCCGGAGGTGGTGTTGCCCCCGGACCCGCCCCGGCCGCCGCCCCGGACGGACGCGCCGCCCTTGCAGCCCGCGACGGCGTCACCGAAGATCGCGATCGAGTTGCCGCAGGCGTTGATCGGCGCGGTGATCTGGGCGACGACCTGGTTGCCGCCCAGGACGCTGTGGTCGCCGTTGGTCCGGTTGCCCCCGGACCCGCCCCGGCCGCCGCCCCGGACGGACGCGCCGCCCTTGCAGCCCGCCTCGGAACCGCCGAACAGCGACAGCGCGTTGCCGCAGGCGTTGACGGGGGCGGTGATCGGGGCGTTGACCTGGTTGCCGCCCAGGACGCTGCCCCTGCCCGAGGTCTCGCCGGGGATGCCGCCGCCGCCGTTGTTCTCGACGGAGGCGCCGCCCTGGGAGGTCGCCGTCGAGGTGCCGGCGACGGCCGCGGCGTTGCCACTGATGTCGATCGGCAGGGAGATCGGGGCGTTGACCTGGTTTCCGCCGCCGATCGAGTTGTCGCCGGAGGTGTCCGCGAAAGCCGTACCGCTGCCGAGGGTCATGACGCCCAGCGCGAGCAGTGCCGCGGGGGTCGTGCCCTTAACCCACGTACGCATGATTGATGCTCCTTGCGGTTCTTGGGGGGATACCTGACATCTCGTGACCGGCGTGCGGAGCCATGCGAGGTCCTGACGGGAGCCCGCACAGCGGGAGCCCCGGGGCCGTCACGAGGGATGGGAAATCACTGACCGTCATGGAGCGGAGCGGCTCCCCTGGAGACGGGGGCTGAGGCACGCTCCGCGACCGGCAGGCTCGACTGGAGAGGCGGCCGGTCTACGGGACGGAGTCAGTCAGGAGAGAAGGAAGGGTCGTCCGCCGCTGTGCGGACCACCGGGGGGAGCACACACGCCAGTGGGGCGCGCTGAGCCGTCAACCGCGGGTCGTAGACGAACCGCGAGAGGTCCCCCACGCCCGGCCCCGAGAAGCCGGATCCACCGCTGGTCTGGGGCACGAATCCATCGGCGCCAGAGCTGTGGTCAACGGTGGTGGGTGCCGGGGACGCCGGCTTCGACTGGCTGGTGAGCCCGTCTATGCCTCGCCCGGCCATGGCCTCGGCGTTTCCTGACGCCGACAGCCCGCCGCTCTCCGTGGGGAAGACATCGGCCTGGAGGGCCGATCCGGAAGCGGCCGAGTCGGGGGCGCCGGAGCGCGCCACTCCCGTCGCCGCGGTGGTGTCCGCGGCCGCCGGAGCGGCGCCGAGGAGCCCGAAGACGACCGCGAGCAGCCATCCGGCGGCCAGCAGGGCGCCGACCGCGGAGACTCGCATGACGATCTGCCGGCTGCCGGCCGCGAACCGCGCCATCCGGTCAGCCCGGGTGAAGATCGCTTCGTCAGCGGAAACGGCCACGGGCACGCGCCGAGCAGCGGGCGAGGACGCCCTCCACTGCTCCTGCGGCATGCGTGCCACGTGACCTCCCCAAAGCTCCTGGGTGGACCCGCTTCACGCGCGACCCAACCCCTCGACGGAGAGTTACGTTAGCACTACGGGTAGTCAGTGCAATGGCTTTCCGCGGAACGCCTCAACAACCGTCCAGGAAGCGGTCAAGCACCCGCACCCCGAACCGGAGCGAATCCACCGGAACCCGCTCGTCCACCCCATGGAACATCCCGGAGAAGTCCAAGTCCGCCGGGAGCTTCAGCGGCGCGAACCCGAAGCCGCGCATGCCCAGCCGGCTGAACGCCTTCAGGTCCGTGCCACCCGACAGGGTGTACGGCACGGCGAGCGCGCCCGGGTCCTCGGCGAGCAGCGCGTCGGTCATCGCCCGCACCAGCGGCCCGTCGAAGCCGGTCTCCAGGGCGATGTCGTGGTAGACGAACTCCCTGGTCACGTTGGGGCCGAGCAGCTCGTCGAGCGTCTGGAAGAACTCCTCCTCGTATCCGGGCAGGAAGCGGCCGTCCACGTGCGCGATCGCGGTCTGCGGGATGACGTTGGCCTTGTAGCCGCCCTGCAGCATGGTGGGGTTGGCGGTGTTGCGCAGCGTGGCGCCGATCATCCGGGCCAGCGGGCCCAGCTTGGCCACGGTCGCCTCGGCGTCGTCCAGGTCGAGCTCCAGCTCCAGCGCCCTGGAGGTCTCGGTGAGGAAGGTCCGGACCGTCTGCGTCAGCCGTACGGGCCACTCGTAGCGCCCGATGCGGCCGACCGCCTCGGCCAGCTCCGTGACGGCGTTCTCGCCGTTGAGCATGGAGCCGTGCCCGGCCCGGCCGCTGGCGGTCAGCCGCATCCAGGCGATGCCCTTCTCGGCCGCCTCGATGAGATAGAGCCTGCGAGCCTCGTCGAGGGAGACGCTGAACCCGCCGACCTCGCCGATCGCCTCGGTGCACCCCTCGAACAGGTCCTTGTGCTCGCCGGCCAGCCACTGCGCGCCGTACGTGCCGCCGGCCTCCTCGTCGGCGGTGAACGCCAGCACCACGTCCCGCGGCGGCCGGCGCCCCTCGCTGAGCCGCTGCCGGACGACCGCGAGGATCATCGCGTCCATGTTCTTCATGTCGACCGCGCCGCGCCCCCAGACGCAGCCGTCGGCGATCTCTCCGCCGAGCGGGTGGTGGGTCCAGTCGCCGGCGTCGAAGGGGACCACGTCGAGATGGCCGTGGAGCAGCAGCGCGTCGCGGGAGGGGTCTTCCCCCTCGATCCGGGCGATCACGTTCGCCCTGCGGCTGTCGGACTCCAGGATCCGCGGCTCCAGCCCGACCTCCGCCAGCTTGCCGGCCACGTATTCGGCGGCCTCCCGCTCACCGGGGCCGGCGTTGTCGCCCGCGTTGGTCGAGTCGATCCGGATCAGGTCACGGCACAGCTCCGCGACCTCGTCCTCACCATTGAGCGCGGTCATGTCGACTCCTTCGTCTCCGTACGGCTTGCGCCTCCCATCCTGCCGCCGCCACCGCTCCACGGGCATCCCTCCCGACCCCGGTCCCTTACCGATATGACGCAAGCTCAAGAGTTTGCTAACCTGATTCCGCCGACGCGGGATGACGGTCCCGCGTGCAGGCACCAAGTCCGGGTGGCGGAATAGGCAGACGCGCTAGCTTGAGGTGCTAGTGCCCTTTGCGGGGCATGGGGGTTCAAGTCCCCCCTCGGACACACTTGATTCACCTATGGGGTGCTGGTCAGCTCTAGAGCCGACCAGCACCTTTCTCTTTCCTGGGTGATAGGTGAGCGTGAGACCCAATCCTGCGTAGATCTTCGCCTTGCGGGCCGACTCCGCCTCGCCCAGGATCCGCACCATGCCGCCCAGCGCGTGCATCATCTCGGCCAGCCCGTCCCGGTCGAGCCGGCGCGAGCGCAGCGGAGCACGCCGGAGCCGCCGCTCCGCCTCCACCTTCCTGGCCTGCTCCTCCCGGATCCAGCCCGCGACCACCGCCGGATCGGCCCCGGCCTCCAGGGCCGCCCGGTGCTGGGCCAGCCTCCGGTCGGACTCGGCGACCTGCCGCCGGGTGACGGCGAGCGCCTCGGCCTCCGGAGGATCGACCTGCTGGGCGGCGACGAGGGCGTCCAGGGTCTCGTCGACACGGTGCGGCGCGAACAGCCGGCCGAGCCAGCGGTCCAGCCGCGGCACCACGGCGTCCTCGCGGAGGTAGACGTTGCGCGGATGGACGACCCGGTTGGCGAGCGCGTACTCCTCGGGGAACCGGCACCGGTAGTAGGGCGCCTCATTGACCCAGTTGCCCTGCATGCGCCGCTCGCACACCCCGCAGAAGATCAGCCCGCGCAGCACGTAGGGATTGCCCACCCGCTTCGGCCGCCGCCCGGTCTGCCGCCCGCCCCTCCCCGCGAGCGTGGCCTGGACCTCGTCGAAATCCTCGGTGCTGACGATCGGCGGGTGGGCCACGGCGTCGGACCAGACCGCCCTCCCCACGCACGTGGGGGTGAGCCGACGCTGCACTACCTGCTGCTCGCCCGTGACTAGGGAGTGTTCTGAGTTGAGATCACGGTGTTCGCCCTGCGGGTGAACACCGTGGCTGGTAGCACCGTTGATATGGCGCGTGGTGATGTAACCGATGCGGAACGGGCGCTGATCGAGCCGTGGCTGCCGTTGGGTGAGCGGGGGCCGGTCCCCGACCTTCGGCGGCAACTGAACGGGGTGATCCACCACTTCCGGACGGGCAGCCCATGGCGGGACGTTCCGGCCGAGTACGGGTCGTGGTCGACGGTCTATGACCGGTTCCGGGCGTGGGCGCTGTCGGGCGTCATGCAGAACTTGCAGGAACGGATGATCGCGGAGGCGGCTGCTCGCGGTCAGGTCGATCTCAGTTGGGTCAGCGTGGACTCCACCAGCCAGCGAGCCCACCAGCACGCCGCAGGGATGGCGGTGGATCCCGAACTCCTGCGGGCGCTCGAAAAAGCGGCTGAGGAGGAAAAAGGGGTGCGCGCGAGGGACAAAACCCGCAACTCCAAGACGTCCAGGACAGCAAGGACGTCCAAGACAGCGGGCGTCGGCAGGCCCGGCGGCGACGGAAGGTCCGGCTGAAGACCGCCCTCTTGGGGCGCTCTCGTGGCGGGCTGACCAGCAAGACCCACCTGTCGGCCGACCGGCGGTGCCGTCCGTTGTCGTTCGTCCTCACCACCGGGCAGAGCGCGGATTGCCCTCAGTTCGTCAAGGTCTTGACGCTCATCAAGGTCCGCGGTTGGATCGGCCGTCCCCGCACTCGACCCGACGCGGTCGCCGCTGACAAGGCCTACTCTTCTCGCTTCAACCGTATCTACTTGCGCCGCCGCGGCATCAAGGCTGTCATCCCGGTCAAGGCCGACCAAGCCCAGCACCACAAGAACAAGGGAAGTCGCGGCGGTCGGCCCGTCTCCCGCGACGAAGGCCTCTACCGCGACCGCAACACCGTCGAACGCTGCATCAACAAGATCAAGCAGTGGCGAGGGCTCGCCACTCGCTACGACAAAACCCCCGAAAGCTTCCTTGCCGGGCTCCACCTCCGCGGAGCACTCATCTGGATCAGAAGCCTCGACCCGCTATAGATCCAAACCCAGAACGCTCCCTAGTGCGACGTTCCTGAATGCGGCTGTACATCCCTGCCTGCCGACCTGGGGAGATGATGGTCTCAGGGGTTTTGTCATGCCGAAACTGCTGTACGCGCGTCCGCCGGCGGACGCCGACGAGGAGCGGCAGATCCGCAAACCGGCCGGGGCCCGCCATGCCCCGGCCGACTGGATCACGCGGGCGCAGATGATCGTATTGAGTTGGCAGGGGCTGCGGACCAGCGCGATCGCGGCCAAGCTGGGCTGCCACATGCAGACCGTGCGCGAGCGGCTCGACCGGTTCAACGCCGAGGGCTTGGCCGGGCTGGGTGACCGGCCCGGAGCGGGCCGCAAGCCGCGGATCACCGAGGTCGAACGCGGACAACTCCTCGCACTGGCGCGTTCGACCCCGCCCGGCAAGCCGGTCCGCGATGCGAGCGGGGACCTGGTGGCAGCCGATGAGATCGCCCCAGCCGAGTGGACACTGAACACGCTCACCGCAGCCGCCCGCGCGGCGGGCATCGACATCCACCGCTCTCAGGTGCGCCGGATCCTGGTCACCGAACATGTGCGCCGGCGGCTCACCCGCTCGCCGACCACCTCCACCGATCCGGACTTCGCCCCAAAGAGCCGAGGTCGTCGGCCTCTCCACCCGGCCGCCGCCCGGCACCACGGTGATCTGCGCCGACGAACCGGGGCCGGTGACCCCGCGCACCTTCCCGCCCGGTCACCCGTCTACGAGCTACGGGACAACCTCCCCGCTCGGGCCGGTGGCGCCGGGACGGTTGAACCGCGAAGCGCCGCGGGAGGACTTCCGGTGCCGCGTCCGGTCAGCCGAGAGCCGCCCGGGAGCGGGCGATCTGGTCGCGGGTACGCGCGGACCAGACGTATTCGTTAAGCGGGTCGAGCCGGTGGAGGCAGAAGGTGAAGTGGGCCAGCGCGGCCCGTTCGTCGCCCCGCCACCGGCTGATCTCCCCCAACGTGTAGGAGATCAGCGCCTCTCCCCGAGAGTCTCCGGCGTTGACGAACATCTCCGCGCACCGGAGGAGGATGCCGGTGGCGGTGTCGTGGCGGCCCAGCGCGGCCTCCGCCTGGGCCAGCCGGTGCAGCGCCAGCCGCTCGCCGGTGCTCCACCGCAGGTCCCGGCAGAGATCCAGGCAGGCCCGGTAGTAGCCGATCGCCTCCTCGACGCGGCCCGTCTCGTAGCAGGCGATGCCGAGCATCCGCAGGAAGCGGGCCCGGTGGACGGCGCTGTGTCCCTCGGCGCGGGCGAGGGCCCGGCGGCAGGTCGCCGCGGCGGCGTCGTGGTGGCCCAGGAAGAACTGGATCGCGGCGATCTCGGTCCACGCGCTCAGCAGGCCGTGCCCGTCGCCCAGCGCGTCGAACCGCTCGGCGGCCAGGGTGGCGGCGGCGAGCGCGGACCCCAGGTCCGCCTCCAGGGTGGCGGCGACCCCGAGCGACGCGTACGCGGCGGCGTGCTGATCCCCCGCCCGCGAGCAGCGGTCGAGCAGGTGGCGGAACTCGTCGGCGACCCCGCTGGCACGTCTGCGGTCCACCTCGGCGTCGGCGCGCACCAGCCGGAGGCGCGTCTCGGCGGCGGCGTCACCCGCCGCGGCGGCGGCATCGGCGGCCGCCCCCAGCATGCGGACGGCGTCGTCGTGGAAACCGCGCACGATCAGGAACGGCGCCAGCGCGTAGGCGAGTTCGGCCGCCTCGCGCACCAGCCCGGCGCGAGCGGTGGTCTCAGCCACGGCGATGAGCACGCCGCGCTCCGCCGTCAACCAGGCGCCGCCCTCCGGACAGGGCGGCGTCCGGGCCGGGCTGCCGGGCGGGGGCGGGCCGAAGGCGAGGGGCAGTTCGCGGGCGGCGGCGGCGGCGTGGTCCCGGGCCGTGGCGGCGACCCGGCGTAGCGCCACCGCCCGGCTCCGCCCGCTCTCCTCCGTGACGAACAGCTCGGCGGCGAAGCCGCGCAGCAGGTCGTGCATGCGGTAGCGGGGCTGGTCCGCGGCGTCGGCGTCACCGGCGGTGATCAGTCCGGCGGCGGCCAGCTCCTCCAGGGAGCCGTCCACGTCGCGCACGGTCGTGCCCGCCAGCGCGGCCACCGTCCAGGCGGCCACGCCGTCGGCGGCCACCGATCCGAGCAGCCGGAACGCGCGCCGCGCGGGCGCCGACAGCACCGCGTAGCTCGCCCCGAACGTGGCGCGGACGTCCAGGTGGCCCGCACGCAGCTCGCTCAGCGCCGGGGCGCCGGCGAGCCGTCGCGCCAGCTCGGCCAGCGGCCAGGCAGGACGGGTCACCAGCCGCGCCCCGGCGATGCGCAGCGCGAGCGGCAACCGCCCGCAGGCGCGTACGATCGCCTCCGCCGATTCGGGGTCGCTCGCCACCCGGCTCGCCCCGGCCACGCCCGCGAGCAGGTCGCGGGCGTCGGCGGGCGGCGGCACGTCCAGCGCGTACGCGATCGCGCCGGGCATCGCGGGCAGCGGCCCGCGGGAGGTGACGAGGACCGCCGACCCGGAAGTCCCGGGGATCAGCGGTTCCACCTGGGCCTCGCCGGCCGCGTCGTCCAGCAGCACGAGCACCGCCCGGTCGGCGACCTTGGCCCGGTACATCGCCGCCCGCTCCTCGACGGAGGAGGGCAGGCCGGCGGAGTCCACGCCGAGCGCCCGCAACAGCTCCGCGAGCGCGTCGGCCGGGTCGCGGGGCGACGCCGAGGCGTCACACAGCCGGACGAACAGCTGGCCGTCCGGATACCGCTGCCGCACCAGATGCGCGACACGGACCGCCAGCGTGCTCTTCCCGACGCCGGGCGGCCCCGACACCGTCACGATCACCGGCGCCGTCCGGGTGCCGTCCAGCGCGGCGACCAGGTCGCGGGTCTCGCCCTCGCGGCCGGCGAAGTCGGCGATGTCCGCCGGGAGCAGACAGATCCCCGTCCAGGCGGGTTCCCGGACCGTCTCCGGCGCGGGGGCCGGGACGGGGGCGTCGTCGAGGACCGCCGCCTGCAGTCCGCGTAGTTCCTGGCCGGGTTCCACGCCCAGCTCGGCGACGAGCGTCGAGCGGGCCCGCCGGTAGGCCTCCAGGGCCTCGGCGCGCCGGCCCGCCCGGTGCAGCGCCAGCATGAACCGGTGCCACAGGCGTTCGTTGAGCGGCGCGGCCTCCACCAGCGATGTCAGCTCACCGACGAGCTCGTCGTGCAGGCCGAGCCGCAGGCGCACGTCGATCCAGCCGAGCCGGGCGTTCTCCCGGCGCTCCTCCAGCTCGGTGACGCGCGCCTGCATCGTCGCGGCCAGCGGCACGTCCTCGGCCGGTCGGCCGCGCCACAGCGCCAGCGCCTCGGCGAACAGCCGGTTCGCCGTGGCGGCGTCGCCGCCCGCCGCCTCCAGCCGGGCTCGCCGTACGGCCTCGTCGAAGGCGAGCAGATCGAGCCGGTCGGGGCCGAGGCGCAGGCGGTAGCCGTACGGCACGGTCTCGACCTCGATCGCGGCGCGGCGCAGCGCGGTCAGGTACGTCTGGAGGTTCGGCAGGGCGGACCGGGGCGGGTCGTCCCACACCGAGGCGATCAGCCGGTCCCTGGACAGCACGGTGTCCGGATGGAGCAGGAAGACGCCGAGCACCGCGCGCACCTTGGCGGCCAGCCGGAGCGGCTGCCCGGCATTGGTGACCCGGACCGGTCCGGGCGTTGAGCTTGGTGACGATCGTGGTGAGGTAGTTGCGCACCGTCCCCGCGCTCAGATAGAGCCGCCCGGCGATC
>NZ_JBSFPS010000342.1:0-9543 GCF_053588315.1 Streptosporangium sp. NPDC003464
ACGAGGGCACATGAGGGTGCGAGACGGCCGGAAACACCGAGAACCGATGAGAGACCGGGCCGCAGGTCAGGGGCCACTCCGTGACATCGGCCCAGGTCTCAGCCGCCGCCCTTGCTGAAGTGCTGGTAGTCCCCTATGCCCCGGAAGCACACCAGGAGGATGGCACCGGCATCCGATTGGATGAGATGCATGACTGCTCATGACGTGGCCCGGCTGTTGCCCGATACCCCGGTGCTTCGCGACGTGTGCCGGTCCATGGCGGTGCTGGAGGCCATCCTCAGCCCGGACTGGGAGAGCCGCTACCACTCCTTCGACGCGGACTGGAGCCCTGGGGAGGAGATGGCCTCGATGCGGAACGGCTCGGGAGACGAATACTCCATCGTCTTCTCGGCGGCGGGTGCCTACATCCGCGGCTTCGACCACGAGGCGGTGATGAGCCCGTACGGCAACGACGGGCCGTGGCCGGGAGTGCTCGATTCGGTCCCCGAGGTCTTCCGCCACTGCGTGGCCGAGCCCGCGTTCTGCGACGAGGACGGCATGCCGGTCGTGACCGCCTGCCTGTGGCGCGAGAGCGGCGATGACCGCTGGCGGGTGGGAGAGATCGGCTACCCGGACGGCGCGAGCGACCCCGACGGCGCGACGCACCTGTTCGCGCGGCTCATCGACCTGTCTCCGGAGGCGTTCCGGCGGTTCGCCGAGGACTACTACGAGGCCCCCGTGGACCTCGACGCGGTGCGGCACGTCTATGCCCTCTGCCCGCTGACGCAAGCGGTGGTCACCGCGCTGAACGCCGACCTCACCATGCAGGACCTCGCCGACGACCTCAGGGCAGCCCGGTATCCATCCGCCGCCGGCTGAGAAGACGGTCTGCCCGTAGGGGGATGATCGTGCAACGGCTCGCGCTCTTCGATCTGGACAACACGCTCGTGAACCTGGACGAGGCGTTCCGGATATGGGCCGCGGAGTTCGCCGACAGGTACGGCCTCGGACGTGGGGCGGTTGACTGGCTCATCGTTCTCGACCAGGCGGGTTACCCGCACCGTGAGGTCTTCTTCGGCAAGGTCCGCGAGCACTTCGCCCTCGCCGAGTCGGTCGAGGAGTTGTGGGGCCGTTACCGCAAGCGCATGCCGTACCTGGTGCGCTGCCGGCCCGGAGTGATGGACGGGCTGGCGCGGCTCCGCGCGGCCGGATGGAAGATAGCCATCGTCACCAACGGGACGGCGGACAACCAGCTCGGCAAGATCCAGCGGACGGGACTGGTCGAGTCCGTCGACGCCTATGCGCTCTCCGGGCTCGAAGGCATCCGCAAGCCCGATGTCGGCCTGTTCGAGATCGCCGCCCGGCGGTGTGGCATGGATCTGGCCGGTGGGGGATGGATGGTCGGTGACCATCTGGTCGCCGACATCGGTGGGGGACGGGCCGCCGGCCTTCGTACGGTCTGGATCGACCGGGGGACGTGGCTGGGCCAGGAGCACGCGGCGGACCATGTCGTCACGGATGTGCTCCAGGCGATGGAGATCCTGCACGCGGTTCAGTGACCGATTCGGAGCCGGGGGAGACGCAAGTGTCGATCTTGCTAACCCGGGTGCTGACAACAGCGCTGGACGGCCATGGACGACCGTGGACTGAGGAACCTCACGAAGCCCGCCCGAGCAGGCCCGGAAGACGAGGGTGGACGGTCCTGGACGATCGTGTCCTCACTCGTAATGAAGGAGTCTGAGGTTCGATTCCCCAAGGCGGCTTCAGCTCAGGGGCCCTCATCCGTACCAGCGCGCGTTTTCGTGAAGGAAGGCATGGAGACGAGGTGATATCGAGCGGTCAGTCCGTATGTGCACACCTCAACGTAAAGTCCCTGAGCCTGCACCGGGCATCGACGCGTAGGGTGATCGCCGGCCAAGGACGGGCTGGTTGAGCGATCATCCACGCATGGCCACTCGTACTGTCTGAAGGACCACTCCGCGACCCGGGAAGGTCTCCGCTACTGGATCAACGTCTACACAGACCGGAGCAACGCAAGGTCGGCCGTGCCTCATGATCGAGCAGAAGCGGCCCTGGCCCGGGTCGGCGGATCGCGTCTGGCGTGGATCAGCAGGCGATAGGCGATCCAGGCGGCCCAGAAGACGAACGTGAGCCGGCTGACCTCGTTGAGTCCGGCGAGAACTGAGAGGAGAGCATCCGATCGGTCGGCGTCACCCCATAGGGTGCGGGTGTAGAGAAGGATGCTCAGCAGGGACCTGGAGCCGGTCATCAGGATGGCGAGCGCGGCAATTTTGGAATGACGCCAGGTCATGCAGCCGATGACAACGAACCAGACGCCCATGCTGCTGGAGACCATCTTTATCGGCGACCAGGAGTCCATGTAGACATATGAGCCATAGAGCTGCAGGCAGACGAGGCTCGCCAGCGGCCAGAGCGCTCCTGACGCGAGAACACATCGCTGCCATCGTGCCTGGGGGTGGAGGACACGCAGGAGCGCAGGAGTGATCAGGATGAGGGCGCTGAAGTACGTGATCTGGTCGAGGTAACCCCAGGAGATCAGCAGGAACCTCGCGTCGACAACAGCTGCTATGGCCGCGCACGCAGCCAGAACGCCGGATACGGTTATCGTTGCGCGCATTAAAGGGGTTTTGGCGTCGATGATGCCGTTCTCGGCGCTAGGTGTGCCGGCCACGAAGTGATCATGATGGTCGCCTGGTCAGGGGTCAACCCACACAGTCCTGCCATGGTGCGCGCACTGAGCTTGTCCAGCAATCCCCACCGAACCCGCAGGCCCTCCCTGATTTCAACCACATCGGGTTCGTGTCCTCGGCGTACTCAACCTCTGCGGTCATTACACCCAGGACCGATGGGTCAAGCGTGTCGCAGCCAGGACGAGGGTGCCGCCCCTACCGGATGAGAACTCTCTCTACGCCTTAAAGAGGCGATCCGCCTGCGGCGTCTCGGCGCGCGTCGGGCGGTCGCCGGCCGCGCTGCGGGTCTCAGGCGTGATCCCTGTCCAGCGACGTGATCGAGTAGTTTCCGCAGGTGGTCGGATCCGGGGTCAGAGATCATCCGGATCTACGAGGGCACCGACCAGATCCAGCGCCTCGTCATGGCCAGGTAGCTCCTCAAGTAGACCCCTGCCAAGCTCCTCAAGTAGACCCCCGCCAGGGGAAACCTGTTCTCACCGGGGAGTCTCCGGCCCTTGTCTTCCGTGCGGCCTGCGATCGGTCACACACGCCTTCTGCACCCTGGAACGGCTCCTCAAAGCGCCAGATACCGCTGGCTTGCTGGGGTGGGTCCTGCCCTGTCCGCCGTCGCGCGCTACCCAGACACGCCCGGTCCGTCTCCACCCGACCAAGCCTCACTGGCACGTTCACAAAGCCAGGACGCGGGCTGCGCCCTCGACGTCGATCTCGCCGGCCACGGAGAGGACCAGGTGGGCGAGAGCGGGGGCCAGCCCGGCCAGCGCTTCCAGAGGGTCGCCGTCCGTCTCGTGTTCCTGGATCTGCAGGCTCTTGATCTTCAGGCTCTCCAGCTGGGGCAGGATCGGGGACCTGGCGAGCGCTTCGAGGGTGCCGAAGTCGCCGGCGTCGAACTCAGCGCGGCTCAGGTCGAGGTGCCGCAGGGCGGGGTAGCCGGCCGGGTCGAGCTCGTCGAGCTGCTCGACCGGGCACTCGGTGCCGAAGACGTCCGAGCGGATCTCCAGGGCCAGGGTGACGACGCTGGGCGCCTTGCGCGGGAAGACCGCGCCGTCGGCGAGCACCGCGCCGCGCAGCCGCACCTCGGTCAGCGAGGTCAGCGCGTCGCCGTCGATCTCATCGAACAGCAGTCCGCCCTCGGCGGTCAGCTCCCGGAGCGCCGGCAGCGCATCCCACAGGCCGGTGCGCATGTCGTCCGTGAAGCCCTCGTGCAGCCGGCTCAGGGGGTCGATCGTGCCGCCGGTCGAGGTGGTGCTGTGCTCGTACAGATATGTGAAGTCGTGGCCGAAGTACAGGCTGGTCAGCCGCTCGCGCCGCTGCGTGGCGAGTGCCAGCGCGGCACGGTGCGCGGAGTGGTGGAAGTCGGTGAGGTGCAGCTCCAGCCGGCGCAGGTCGGCCGCGGCCGGGTCGGTGAGCAGCGCCTCGATCAGCGCGGCCTCCCACTGCTCCGGGTCGGTCGCATCCGCGCCGAGCCGCTCCACCAGCGCGCGGCGGCCGGAGGCCGTGTCCGGCGCCAGCCGGAACACGGCCTCGTCGAGCCGGCCGCCGGACCAGGTGAGCTGCCAGGAGCGGTCGGCGCGCAGTCCGTCGAAGTCGATCACCACGGCATCGTAGGCAGCGGGTACGACACTTCAGCCGTCCCGGCCCTTCCCGCCCACGGCCCGAGCATGCCGATCGTGGCGCAGGGCTTGCGGTGCAGGGCTCGCGGTGCAACGCGTCATCGTGCCGCATGTGGTCCGTACTCCCGTAGCGGACCATCCGTTCCGGGATCACCGCGACAGCATGTCCTGCCGGGATCACCGCGACAGCGTGGGGCACGGCGACTGGGTGACCCGTGAACGGGGGAGGCGTGGCGCCGGGCCTGGGTCCGGGGCCATTTCCGGGGCGCGAAGGTGCCCGGAACAAGCTGTTGACCGTGGGCAGTCTCCTGCGTACGTTCCGCTTGGGCCGCCTGCGCGGCACCCGGACAGGAAGTGCGCCTGCGCGGTGCCAGGAACGGAACCTGCGCGGTGCCAGGAACGGAAGGGGTGCGATGACCGCCGAACTCGACCCGAAGAAGACCTGGCCCGACATCGTCCCCGGACCGCTGGGCACGCCGCCGCCGGAGTTCGCCCGCCGCCGCCAGGAGGGGCCGCTGGACCCGGCCGCGATGCCGAGCGGGGACCTGGTGCCGGTGGCCGTCAGGTACGAGGACGTACGGACCCTGCTGGGTTCGGCGGCCTCCAGCCGCAACCTGCGTCTGCCGGGCCTGCCACGGCTGGTGAGCGGCATGGGCATCGACGACGACCCGGACGCGCTGATCAATCAGGATCCGCCGGAGCACACCCGCTACCGGCGGATCATGCACGGGGCCTTCACGCCCCGCCAGACCGAGCCGTGGCGGCCGTGGATCGCGGCGATCGCCGGTGAGCTGCTCGACGGGCTGGGGGAGGAGTTCGACCTGGTGGACGCGTTCGCGGTGCGGCTGCCGGGCCAGGTCATCTGCCGGCTGCTCGGCGTGCCGTACGCCGACTACGGCCAGTTCGTGGCCTGGACGGACATGTTCCTCACCACCTCCACCACGACCGAGCAGGTCCGCTACCAGGGCTACACCGAATTCATGGCCTACGCCCGCGACCTGGTGGCCCGTCATCGCGCGGAACCCGGCGACGACCTCATCGACCTGCTCGTGCAGGCCCGCGACGACGAGGACCGGCTGAGCGAGGGCGAACTGGTCAACACCGTGTTCTCACTGATCACCGCGGGGCACGAGACGACCACCTCGATGGTGTCCAGGGGCGCCTTCCGCCTCATGCTCCATCGCGGGCAGTGGGACGAGCTGGTCGCTCAGCCGGATCTGGCGCCCGCCGCGGCCGAGGAGATCCTGCGCTACGACGGGCCGCCGGCGAGTGCGTTCATGCGCCGGATGACCGAGGACGTCGAGCTGTCGGGCGGCACCCTGAAAGCCGGGACGGTCGTGATGCCCAACCTCAACGCCGCCAACCACGACCCCAGCGCCTTCCCCGAGCCGGAGCGCTTCGACATCCACCGCTTCGGCGCGCAGCCGCCGCAGCCGCACCTGGCCTTCGGATACGGCCCGCACCGCTGCCTGGCCGCCGCGCTGGCCAGGGTGGAGCTCACCGAAGCCGTCCGGGCGCTGGCGGTCAAACGGCCGGGGCTGCGGCTGGCCGTTCCGGCAGAGGAGGTCGAGTGGAGCGACGGCCTGACGCACCGTCCCGTCGCGCTGCCGGTCACCTCGGCCGGTCCCGGCTCCTGATGCGAGGAGCCGGGACCGGCCCGTGTTCCCGCCAACCCTCCCCCCGTCCCCGCGGAGGGCGGAGGGAAGGGCATGGCCTGGCGGGAGCGCCGGTGGCTAGTTCTCCTCGTACGGCGCGGGCGGCTCCAGGGAGGCGCACCCCTCGAAGACCCGCTTCTCGGCAGCCGAGCCGGGCTTGACCTGCTTGAATCCGGCCGGCTTCTCCTCCTTGCCGTTGGGCTGCCAGACACCGCCCGCGCGCAGGCACTCGGCCCACGCGGCGAACTTGGCCTCGTCCTCGGGTGAGGACGGTTCGGAGCTGCCGAGGATCACCGAGTCCCACTCCTTGCACGCCTTCATGGCGGCGTCGAGCTTGGCCTGGGTGACCTTGGTGACGGCACTGGTGTCGAGGTCCTGTCCCTTGATCGGGTCCGGGATGTCGATCCCGTTCTGCCGCATGCATTGGGCGAACTTCACCGCCGTCTCATGCCAGCTGGGCTTGGCCGAGGCGGAAGGGCTCGACGCGCTGGCGAAGCTCTGGGCTCCGCACGCCGTGCTCAGTGCCAGGGTGGGAAGGGCGGCCAGGACGGCGAGACGCCGCTTGGTGATCAACATGGTCTCCTCCAACAGGTCGGGACTGACTGTCCAACACTCTGGCCCGCCCCTGTGAGCGGCCTGTCCGCGCCATGTCATGAACGTGTAATAGCTTTCGAGTCCGGGCAAACCGCATGTCAGGGCGGCAGATACTGGAACGCATGGCTCGCGTGTTGCTGATCGAGGACGACCCGAGCGTCAGGGACGCTCTGACGCTCGCCCTCAAGGGCAGGGCCCACGAGGTCGAATCGGCGGCATCCGGGGAGGAAGGGCTGGAGCGGCTGGCGCGCTTCGCCGCCGACGTGGTGGTGCTCGATCTCATGCTGCCCGGCATCGACGGGTTCGAGGTCTGCCGCCGCATCCGCGCGACCACCGCTACCTCCATCGTGATGCTGAGCGCGCGGGGCGACGACTTCGACGTGGTCGGTGGGCTGGAGGCCGGCGCGGACGACTACGTGGTCAAGCCGGTGCGCCCGCAGGTGCTGGAGGCCCGGATCAGGGCGGTGCTGCGCCGTACCGACAGCGTGTCCTCGCCCGTGGAGACCTACGGCGCGCTGTGCGTGGACCGCGCCTCCCTGACCGTGAGCAGGGGCGGGCGGCAGGTCGCGCTGCCGCCGATGGAGCTGCGGCTGCTGCTGTATCTGTCGGCCGCGCCGGGACAGGTCTTCAGCAGGCAGCAGTTGCTGGAGTCTGTGTGGGAGCACGACTACCTGGGCGACTCGCGGCTGGTGGACGCGTGCGTGCAGCGACTGCGCGCCAAGATCGAGGACGTGCCGGCCGAGCCGAGATACGTGCAGACCGTGCGCGGGTTCGGCTACCGCTTCGGGCCGGTATGACCTGGCTGCGGGGGTTGCGGGCCCGATTGGTGATCACGTTCATGCTGGTGGGCGGGCTGAGCGCGGTGGGGGCCGCCGGGCTGACCTACTACAAGGCGCGGACCAACCTGCTGGCCGGGGTGCAGGATCGGTCGCTGAAGGACTTCAAGAACCGGGTGCTGCTGCTGTCGCGCGACGTCGCGCTGCCCGCCACCGACGACGAGCTCGCCCGGCTCGCCGAGGACCTCGAGGTGGGCGACCGCGAGGTGTACGTGGTCAGGGACGGCGCCGTCCCCAGCGACGCCCGCATCACCGCCGAACTGCGCCGGACCGTCCTGCGGCGGCCGGAGCTGGCCTGGCAGCGGGTGACCCGCGACGGCGTGCCGTACCTCGTGGGCGGCAGCAGGGTCATGCTCCTCGCGGGCGGCGCGCCGTCGGGGATCACCGTCTATCTCGTCGAGTCGCTCGCACAGGCCGCCGACGACGAGGCGGCCGTGCTGCGCGCCGCGCAGGCGGCGGCCCTGCCCGTCGTGCTGCTGGCGGTGCTGGCCGGGCTGCTGGCCGCGCGTGGCGTGCTGCGTCCGGTCGCCGATCTGGACCGCGCGGCCCGGCGGCTGGGCGAAGGGCGGCTGGAGACCCGCCTGCCCGTGCGCGGCGGCGACGAGCTGGCACGGCTGGCGGGACGGTTCAACGAGACCGCCGCCGCGCTGGAACGCTCGGTCGACGAACTGCGCGAGATGGAGGCCAGGTCACGGCGGTTCGTCGCCGACGTCTCCCACGAACTGCGCACCCCGCTGGCCGCCGCCACCGCCGTCACCGACGTCCTCGAAGCCGGTGCCGACCGGCTGGACGCCGATGCCGGGACCGCCGCCCGGCTGGTCACCGCCGAGGTCGCCCGGCTCACCAAGCTCGTCGACGATCTGATGGAGATCTCCCGCTTCGACGCCGGAGCCGCCGTGCTCAACCTCAACGAGGTGGACGTCGGCGCCGCCGTTGCCGCCTGCCTGCGCTCGCGCGGCTGGAGCGACCGTGTCACCGCCGACCTGCCGCCGGACATCCGTGTCGCGCTCGACCCACGCCGCCTGGACGTCATCGTCGCCAACCTCGTCGGCAACGCGCTGCGGCACGGCGCGCCGCCCGTCACGGTCCGGGTGCGCGCCGGAGGCCAGGCCGTCGTCGTCGAGATCGCCGACCACGGGCCCGGTCTGCCCGCCGACGTCCTCCCGCACGTCTTCGAGCGCTTCTACAAGGCCGACGCCGCCCGCGCCCGCTCCGAAGGCAGCGGTCTGGGCCTGGCCATCGCCCGCGAGAACGCCCTGCTGCACGGCGGTGACCTCACCGTCGCCGCCGGTCCCGGAGCCGTCTTCACCCTCGCCCTGCCGAGGGAGCGCCCGTGAGACGCCCTGCCGAGGGAGCGTCCGTGAGAACCTGGCTCCTCGTCCTGCTCCTGACAGCGTGTACGGCCTGCGGAGTCGGCCCGACCCCCGTGATCGGCGCCGGAGAGGCGGCCCGCGGCTTCGTCCAGGGCACCCGCCTGTACTTCGTGCAGCAGGACCGCCTCGTCTCCGTCGGCCGCCCCGAGGGCCCGCTGGAGGCCGCCGAAGCCGTCGAGCTGCTGACCGGCGGACCCACCTCGAAGGAGAGCGAGCGCGCCCTGGACACCCGCCTGCCCAGGAACCTGGCCGTCCGGGCGAGCGATGACGGGTTCACGATGGAAAAGGGCGCGCCGATGCTGGTGGGCGGCCGATGGCTGCTGCCGGTCTCCCGCCTGTCGCGGATGGCGACCGGGCAGCTCGTCTGCACGATCGCCGCCGCCACCGCCGCCAAACGCGGCATGGACGTGGACGACGTTCGGGTGACCGTACCGGACGGGGGGCAGGTCCGCTGTGGTGACTTCAACTGAGCGCTGTGATGGCTTCAGACGAGCTGTGACTTCAGCTGAGCGCTGTGATGGCTAAATGAGCTGTGACTTCAAATGAGCTGTGATGGCTTAGACCGTGTCCTACATGGTGAGTTTGAGATGTCGCTTATGGCAGGTCATGGCTGCAGCGAGGGTGAGAAAGGCCAGGTAGGCGTAGGGGTGACGCTCGTAACGGGGTGACAGGCGCCGGTAGCCGAACAGTCAGGAGATAGTTCGTTCGATCACCCAGCGATGACGGCCCAGTCGCTGGCTGGACTCGACGCCCTTGCGGGCGATACGCACCCCGATGCGCTTGCC
>NZ_JBSFPS010000343.1:0-9521 GCF_053588315.1 Streptosporangium sp. NPDC003464
GCGGCCACCGGTCCTTGGGCAGCACGTATGTGCCTCGGCCGGGGATGGGGTTGATGTATCCCTCATTGGCGCCGGGACCGGTCCCGGGCCGCCGGGGCCGGCTCAGGGGAGGGCCAGCATCCGGTCCAGGGCCACCTTGGCCCAGTGGGTGGTGTCCTCGTCCACGGTGATCTGGTTGACGACCTGGCCGGCCGCCAGCGACTCCAGCGCCCACACCAGGTGCGGCAGGTCGATCCGGTTCATCGTCGAGCAGTAGCAGACGGTCCGGTCCAGGAACGTCACGTTCTTGTCGGGGAACATCTGCCCGAGCCGCTTGACCAGGTTCAGCTCGGTGCCCACCGCCCACGACGACCCCGCCGGAGCCTCTTCGAGCTTCTTGATGATGTATTCGGTCGAGCCGACGTGGTCGGCCTTGGTGACCACCTCGTGCCGGCACTCGGGGTGCACCAGCACGTTGACGCCGGGGATCCGCTCGCGGACGTCGTCCACGCACTCGGCGGTGAAGCGGCCGTGCACCGAGCAGTGACCCTTCCACAGGATCATCTTGGCGTCGGCGAGCTGCTGGGCGGTCAGCCCGCCGTTGGGCCGGTGCGGGTTGTAGACGACGCAGTCGTCCAGGGACAGGCCCATCTCCAGCACCGCGGTGTTGCGCCCCAGGTGCTGGTCGGGCAGGAAGAGCACCTTCTCGCCGCGGGAGAAGGCCCAGTCGAGGGCGCGCCTGGCGTTGGAGGAGGTGCACACGGCGCCGCCGTTGCGGCCGCAGAACGCCTTGATGTCGGCGCTGGAGTTCATGTAGGTGACCGGGACGGTGACACCGGCGATCCCGGCGTCCTCCAGGGCCTCCCAGCACTCCTCGACCTGGTCGAAGGTGGCCATGTCGGCCATCGAGCACCCGGCCGCGAGGTCGGGCAGCACGACTTTCTGCGAGTCGCCGGTGAGGATGTCGGCCGACTCGGCCATGAAGTGCACGCCGCAGAAGACGATGTACTCGGCGTCCGGCCGGGCCGCCGCCTCCCGGGCGAGCTTGAAGGAGTCGCCGGTCACGTCGGCGAACTGGATGACCTCGTCACGCTGGTAGTGGTGGCCCAGCACGAAGACCCGGTCGCCGAGGGCGGCCTTGGCCCGCCTGGCGCGCTCCACGAGCGCTGGATCGGAGGCCGACGGCAACTCGCCGGGACAGTCGACACCGCGTTCACTGTGCGGATCGGTCCCCCGGCCGAGGACGAAGAGCGGAAGCCCGGTCTCGGTGGTCGTCACGGCCACACCCCCTTATCGTCGAACTGACGACTAATGATGACACACGGCGGAGGGGGCTTTATTCCGGGGTGAGGGGGTAGTTCCGGACAGAGGAATGTGTAGCTGCCAGTGGGTGTTGGTAGCGTCTAAGAAGGACGTCAGAAACAGACAGCCGTTCCGATCGGACGGTTGACGCAGACGCGGGAGTCACCACATGTCGGTTGAGAGCAGTGAGACCACGGCGCAGGGCCTGATCCTTAGTGACGCGGCCGCCGCCAAGGTCAAGAGCCTGCTGGAGCAGCAGGGCGAGGAAGGTCTCCAGCTGCGCGTGGCCGTGCAGCCCGGCGGCTGTTCGGGCCTCCGCTACCAGCTCTTCTTCGACGATCGTTCGATGGACGGCGACATCGTCACGGACTTCAACGGCGTCAGCGTGGTCACCGACCGGATGAGCGCCCCCTATCTGGTGGGTGCCACGGTCGACTTCGTCGACACGATCGAGAAGCAGGGCTTCACGATCGACAACCCGAACGCCACGGGCTCCTGCGCCTGCGGCGACTCGTTCAACTAGGCGGAAGAACCGCGCGGCGGCCCCGCTGAGGGTAGACCAGGGCGCGGCCGGACACCCGCGTTTTCCGATGTCCTTGCCAACCCTTCAGGCAGATCATGGGAGGGCCGCGCCCGGTCGTGCGGGAGCTCCGGCACCGGGACGCCGGCCGGGCCGGCGGGCCCCGCCGCGCGCAGCCGCGCGTGACAGAGCGCGGCCGCGATCACCAGTCCGAGGATGCCCCAGCCGGGCCCGGGGAAGGCCCCGGTGGTGTTGAACCACACCGCGACGCCGGCGAGGACGGCGCGGGTGAGCGGGTCGGCCGCGCGCATGGCGAGCCAGAGCAGCAGGGCGAACAGCGCGATCCCCACGACGCCCAGGTAGGCCGCGATGTCCAGATAGACGTCATGGAGGCCCTCGTAGGGGGTGGAGGCGAAGGCGCTCCGGTCGACGGTGGCCCACCCCGAGCCCATCAGCGGGTCGGTCTCGGCGAACAGCTGCCCGAAGACCCCCGCCTGGGCCGCGTGGATGTCCACGGTGATCGACAGGTCCGGACGGATGACCGGGACGAACGTGACGGCGAGGATGCCGACCAGGACGATCACGAGCGGGTGCACCCGCCTCAGGCGCATTCTCGCGAGCCAGCCGGACCGCGACACCCGGGTGAGCATGACGAGTCCGGCGATCAGGGCGACCGTCGCGGCGATCCCCCTGCTGCCGACGAGCCCTGTCAGCCCGGCCCCGATCAGGAGCAGCTTGACGGCCCGGTTCCGCTCCGCGGCGCCGAGCACCGTCACGACGGCGGAGACGAGCCCGATCTCGTTGGGGCCGCCGGGGAACCCCGCCCACCGGCCGTCGAAGTCGCTGACCAGGGGGACCGTCGCGATCATCAGCACGCAGATCCAGCGCGCGTCGCGCCAGAGGTCCGTGCCGGGCCGCAGGTACAGGCCCACCGCGACCCCCGCGATCAGCGGCTCGACCACGCGGAGGAAGGCCACCGCCCCGGAGAACTCACTCCGCGCCACTCCGAAGACGACGAAGAGGGCGATGACGGCGATGAGCACGTGGCGTGTGCCGGCCTTCGCCCGGACGAGGGCCGCCACGGCGGTGAGGAGCAGGAGGGCGTCCCCGGCGTTGACGTCCACACCTCCCACGGAGGTCAGCGTGGGCCACACCGCGGTCACGCTCAGGACGCAGAAGGCCATGACCCACACGATGAGCCGGGCCGGCGCGGCGAAGACGAACAGCGGGACGCCGACGAGCAGTGCGGCCCAGCCGAGGACCTCGGTCTGCTCCCGCGCGACCATGGCGCTGAGCAGGGCGGCCGCCCCGGATATCGCCACGGCCAAGCAGAGGTTGCGCAGACTCCCCGGGACCGTCCAGCGGTGCGCGGTCACCGCCGCACCACCGGCCCTCGGACCACCGCGACCGCCTCGGCGGCCGCCAGTCGCGCCGGGATGACCTGGACCGGCCGTGAACTGCTCCCATCGGGCGCTATCACGAGCCCTCCCTCCTCGGCACCTGCTGTTCGATCAGCACCTCAGCGACTGTACAGAGAGCAATGGCCGTGTACTCTCTGTTTCCTTCGCGTGTCGCCACGGAAGAGACACTCAGGGCACACCCAACAGGGGAATCGCATATATGAATCCGGAACAATCGCATTGGACCGGACCGGATATATGCCTCCGCGCCACTTGTCGCCCGGCGCCGGACCAGGCCGGCACCGGCCGGATCAATGACAGCGTAATGATCGCGCAATATCCCTGACAGACGGAGTGCCGCGCCGCTACGAGCATTCCTGATTGCGATGATGACGTCCGTGATCACGACAGATGCCGTGCACTCCCGCGCCCGGCCGAAAATCGTCTACGCCATTCCCCATCTCTCGGTCGACGCGACGGAACACTTCGCGCACCTTCCCGCCTTTCTCGAGGCGCTCGGGGAACGGGCCGACCTGGTCGCGCTGGTCGAGCGGGGCACGCCTCCCGAGAAACTGCCGGGCGTGCGCATGGTCGTCTCCGTGCTGGGCCGCACCCGGCCCGCCCGGCTGCTCAACTGCGTCCGCGCGATACGCACGTGCCACCGGGCCGGCTACCGGACCTACTTCCTGCGCTACTCGCGCCTGCTGCTCATCGTGCTCGTGCTGAGCTACCCGATCTTCCGGCCCCGCATATTCCTGTGGCGGAGCGGCACGGCCGACCTGATCGAGCCGGGGCACAGGAAGACCGTCCGGCGGCGGCTGGACGACGGGCTCAACTATGTCCTCGCGCGGTGCGTCCACGCCTTCGTCACGGGCCCGGAGACGATGGTCCCGGTCATGCGCGGGCGGTGGCGGGTGCCCACCGGCAGGATGCGCCTGCTGTACAACGACATCGACAGTGATCGCTTCACTCCCCTGGCCCCCGCGCGGCGCTCCGAGGTCCGCCGCCGGCACGGGTGGGACGACGGCGACTTCGTCATCCTCTTCGTCCACCGGCTCTCCTTCCGGCGCGGGACGCGGCTGCTGGCCCGGCTCCTCGACGCCGTCGACGCCGCGCTGCCGTACCGGGTGCGGCTGGTCGTGGTGGGGGACGGCCCCGACCGCCGTCACCTCGACCGGCTGGCCGCCGGACGTCCGAACATGCACGTCCTCGGTGCCGTCCCCAACCTCGACCTGCCCGACCTGTACGGCGCCGCGGACTGCTTCCTCATGCCGAGCTACGAGGAGGGCTTCCCCCGCGTGCTGCTGGAGGCGATGAGCTCGGCGCTGCCCGTCGTGACGACCAGCGCGGGCGGCTCGGTGGACGTGGTGGGCCGGGACTACCCCTTCGTCTGCGCCGTCGGAGACCTCGCCGCCCTGGTCGCGGGCGTGGTCGAGCTCGCCGGCCTGCCCCGGGCCGAGCGCGACGCCCTCGGCGGCCGGCTCCGGGACAGGGCCCGGGACAAGTTCTCCCCCCAGCGAGTCGCTCGGATGCTGGAGGACCTCCTGTGAAACCCGTCTCCGTCACCCTGGTCGGTTCCAGCCCCTGGGCCCGCGACCTGCACGCCGACGACGTCAACCTACGCCCGGCGCTGGCGCTGGCCGAGCGTCTCGGCGCCCCGTACAACGTGATCGTCCCGGCCGGAGGGGCCGCCGCGGGCTTCGTCGACCTCGACCCCGTGCGCCTGTACCGCGTCCCGGACGGCTCGCGGCCGGTCCTCCTCCGCGAGGCGCGCCACGTGATCGACCACGGCCTGCGTGCCCGCGGTGACGTGCTGATGTCGAGTGACCCGCTGGCCGCCGTCGCGGCGGAGCTGTCGCGCACCCGGCGGACCACCCCGCACATCGTGCAGATCCAGGGGGACGTGCTGGATCCGGGCCCCGAGTACGGCGGGCCGCTCAAACGCGCGGCGCTCGCCGTGGTCTCGCGGGCGGCCGTGCACCGCGCCTCCGCCGTACGCGTGGTGCGCCGGGGCCTGCGGGAGCGGGCCCAGCGGCTGACGCGGCGCCCGGTCATCCACGTGGCCAGCCGCGTGGACACCCGGATGTTCGTCCCCGCCCCGGCCCCCTGCCTGAAACCGATCCACACCGTCATGGTCGGCAGCCTGCTCCACCTCAAGAACCACGCGACCGTGCTGCGGGCCTGGCCGCGCGTCCTGGAGAACGTCCCCGACGCGCGGCTGGTCGTCCTCGGCGAGGGACCGGCCCGCTCCCAGCTGCTCGGACAGGCACGCGCCCTCGGCGTCGAGGACCACGTCGAGCTCCGCGGCGCCGTACCGCAGGCGGAGGTCGTCTCGGTGCTCCAGCACGCGCGCGTCCTCGCCCACCCTTCCTGGTCTGAGGGCCAGCCCCGGGCGGTGCTGGAGGCGATGGCCTGCGGCCTGCCGGTGCTCTGCTCCGACATACCGGCGCACCGGGAGATCGTCGGCCCCGAGGCCGGCCGGCTGCTGGCTCCGGCGCAGGCCCGCGACTGGGCGGAGGCGATCACCACGCTGCTGACGGACACCGAGCGCGCCCGGCAGATGGGCAACGGCGCGCGCCGCTACGTCAGCGAGCACCACGACTTCGAGCTCATGATCGACCGCTTCGCCGATTTCATCCAGGGCGTCGTCGCCGAAGACTCCCTCAGGAGGAGATGACATGAGGATCCTCCGTGTCGGATACCGGCTGCCGCCCGAGCCAGGGGGCAAGGAACGCCACATCGAGCGCCTGACGCGGGAGCAGATCCTCAACGGGCACCAGGTGGTCGTGGCCCACCGCCGGGGCGAGGCGCCACCGGGGGCCGAGCTGCTGCCGCCGGCCCCGTGCCTCCTCGGCCGGCTGGCCTCCAGGAGGTCCGACGTGGTGGCCTTCGCCGCCGAGTGCGCGCGTGCGCTCCGGCGCGCCCGGCCGGTCGACCTCGTCCACCTGCACGGCGACCACCGCGAGGCGCTCGCCCTCGGGCCCGCCGTACGGCGGCTCGGGGTCCCCTTCGTGGTCACCGTCCACGGCGCCCTCACCGAGCGCCACCGGCGCGTCATGCCCTGGGCCTTCCGCCATGTCGACGGGTTCATCGCCCTGGGCGCCCGCCCGCGGGACGACCTGCTCGCCGCCGGGATACCGGCCCGGCGGATCCGCACGATGTCCAGCGGCCTGGACATCCCCCACCTGGAGGGGTTCCGGGGACGGCACCCCGTCGAGCCGGGGCTGGTCGTGAGCGTCGGTTCCCTGGCGAAGGTGAAGAACCACGCGCTGCTGATCGAGGCGTTCCACGCGCTGCGCGCGGACCTGCCCGGCGCCCGCCTGGTCATCGCGGGAGACGGGGCCGAACGCGCCCGGCTCCGGCGGCTCGCGGGGACCGGCTCCGGGATCGAGTTCGCCGGGCCCCTCTCGGCCGACCAGATCTACGCGCTGGTGAGCCGCGCCCAGGCTTTCGTGCTGGCCTCCCGCCGGCTGCCCGCCGTCGGGGAGGGGATACCCACCGCGGCCCTGGAGGCGCTGGCGCTGGGCACCCCCGTCATCGTGTCGTCGGACGCCTCGCTGGGACCGGTCGTCGCCGACGACGGCGCCTATCTCACCTTCCCCAGCGGATCCACGCCGGAGCTGGTGGCGCTCTTGCGCTCGGTCCTCCAGGACGAGGGGCTCCGGCTCCAGATGGTCGAACGTGGCAGGCGGGCGGTGGCGGCACTGGACTGGCCGCTGGTGACGGCGCGGGTCGAGGAATGGTACGGGGAGCTCATGAACGGTCGGAGATCGCGGCGTGCCGGGGCGGCGTCGTGAAAGGCCCGCACATCTGCGAAGTGATCAAGACGCTGGACGTGGGCGGCGCCGAGGTCCTGCTCGTCGAGCGGCTGCTCGCCGCGCCGTCCACCGGCAAGCGCTACACCGTCGTGTGCCGGCGGGCCACCACGCCGAACCTCACCGACCTGCTGCGGTCCGCCGGTGTGGACGTGGTCGACCTCAGCTCGTCGGCGCGCCCGTCCGGCCTCGTCCGGACGGTCAGGCGGCTGGCGCCCGACGTGCTCAACTTCCACTCCCCGCTCCCCGCGGCGCTGCTGCGGCCGGCCTCCCGCCTGTGGAGACCCCGCCCCGCGCTGGTCACGACCGTGCACAACGTGCGCTACCGCACCACGACCCTGCTGCTCGACCGGGCGACGGGATGGCTGGACACCCGGACCGTCGCCGTCTCCCCCCAGGTCGCCCGCGCCCCCACGAGCTGGGGCGCCCGCGCGCTGTGCACCCGGGTGCACGGGGTCAGCGTGGACAGGCAGCGCCGTTGGGCCCTGGAGTCGGAGCGGGTCAGGCGGGAATGGGACGTCCCGGAGGGCGCCTTCCTCATCGTGCACGTGGCCAACTTCCGGCCGGCCAAGAACCACGGGCTGCTCATCGAGGCCGCCGGCAAGGTCCTCGCCGAGGACCCGCGTGCCCTGTTCCTGCTGTCCGGGTCCGGTCCCCTGGGCGGGCAGGTGGCCGGACGCGTCGCCGCCCTGGGGCTGGACGGCCTGCGCCTGATCGGGCACGTGCCGGACGCCGGGCGCCTGATCGCCTGCTCCGACCTCCTCGTGCTCAGCTCCTCCCACGAAGGGCTGCCCGTGGTCGTCATGGAGGCGCTCGCCGCCGGTGTGCCGGTGGTCTCCACGGACGTCGGGGGGGTGTCCGACCTGGTGGTCTCGGGCCGGAACGGACTGCTCACCACGCCTGGGGACTCCGGTGAACTCGCCGCGGCCATCCTGCGGGCGATGCGTCCCGGGACCCACGCCTCCCTCCGGCGAGCAGCGGCCGACAGCGCCGACCTCGTCGACGTCAGGCGGACCGCGGAGTGGTTCGACAGGCTGTACGACGAGGTCTGTCCCCGGTCATGACGGCTCTGCTCGAACGCGTGATCCACCACATGCGCTCGCCCGGCAGGCGGCACCTGCGGACCTTCACCTCGCTCACCGCCACCGGCCAGGGCGAGGCGGTGCTGTCCATGGTCAGCCTGGCCGTCCTGATCCGGCTGGGAGGGACCGAGCAGTCCGGTCAGGTCATCTTCGCCCAGGCGCTGTCGGGCGTCTGGTTCCTGCTGCTGGATCCTCGCCTGGAGGACGCCGCGCAACGGTTCGTCCCCATCGAGCAGCAGCGGAGCGGGCAGGGCTCGGCGCTGTTCACCCGGCTGCTGCGCTGGGATGTGGCGATCGGCGCGGCGGCGGGCTGCCTCGGCCTGCTGGTGGTGCTGGCGGCATGGCTGCTGGGGCTGACCGGCGGCGACCTCGCGCTCATGCTCGCCCTCGCGGCCGTCTCCGGCGGGGCCGCGGCGTCGACCGGCGCGGCGGGGGCGGCCTTCGCCCTGGCCGACCGCCTGCGCGACCTCGGGGTCGTGCGCCTGCGGTGCGCGGTCCTGTCGTCGGCGCTGTCGCTGGGCGGCCTGCTCGCCGGCGGCCCGGCGGCCTACCTGGCCGGTCAGGCCGTGAGCGCCGTCGTGACGGCCGTGGTGCTCGGCAGGCTGTCCCTGCGGGCGGTCCTCACCCATGTGGGGCCGGCCGTGACCCGGGTCCCGCTGCCGGCCGGCCTCGTCGCCTTCACCGCGAAGGCGTCGGCGGGGACGTCGGTGGCGGCGGCTTCCGAGTCGGGCGTCCTCGCGCTGGCGGGGCTGCTCGGAGACCCCGCCCTCGTGACCGTTCTGAAGCTCGCATCGGCGCCCAGCCGCCTCTACACGACCCTGATCAGCCCGGTCGCCTCGATGCTCCACCCTCGGCTGGCCCAGGCCGCCGCGGTGGGAGACAGGGGGCTCATAAGGCGGGACGTGGTGCGCGCGTCGCTGCTGCTCGCCGCGGTGGGCGTGGTCGCGCTCATCGTCGCGGCCCCGATCACCGGAGACGTGCTCGGCCTGGTCTACGGCGCCCAGTACGCCGGGGCCGGCGGTACGGCGGTGCTGCTGCTGGGCGTGGCGTGCGTGAAGGGCAGCATGTCGTGGTCGAAGGTGCTGCCCCTGGCACTGGGCCGGCCGGGCTGGCGGCTGACCTACCTCGCCGCCGAGGGCGTCCTCCTGCTCGTCCTGCTGTCGGCCGCCTGCTGGACGGCCACGGGCGCCGTCCAGATCTCGCTCGCCTTCGGGTGGGGGTCGCTGGCCCTCGCCGTCGCAAGCTCGGGCTGCTGGCTCGTCCTGCTGCGGAGGCTGGTGCCCGCACGAAGAAGACGGCCCCCTCGGTGGTGATGCGTGCGGCGATTCCGGAGGTCAGGCCAGCCTCGGCTGACCAGACGGCGGTGACGACGCCGGTCTGCTCCTGGATCGCTGCGTGTGCCTGCTCGGGCAGGTCAGCCCAG
>NZ_JBSFPS010000344.1:0-9316 GCF_053588315.1 Streptosporangium sp. NPDC003464
GAAGCCGGTGCCCGTCGCCGTCTGAGTCCCCATCCCGTTAACGAGAGGTGAATACGAAACGAAACTGTTGCGTATCGAAAAGATAGGCGCTACGGTTGCGTTGCGAAACTTTACCGTATCGAAAATGGGGTCCCATGGAACAGCAGCTTGGCCACCCGAGGCGGTGGCAGGTCCTGGGGGTGCTGGTGTTCAGCCTCCTGGCGGTCGTGCTCGACAACACGATCCTCAACGTCGCCCTCAAGACGATCGCCGACCCGGTGGAGGGCCTGGGCGCCACCCAGAGCCAGATGGAATGGGCGATCAACTCCTACACCCTGGTCTTCGCCGGCCTGCTGTTCACCTTCGGTGTCATCGGTGACCGCACCGGGCGCAAGCGCATGTTGATGATCGGCATGGTGCTCTTCGGCCTCGCCTCGCTGGCCAGCGCCTACTCCCAGGATCCCGGGCAGCTGATCGTGGCCCGGGCGTTCATGGGGATCGGCGGCGCCGCGATCATGCCGGCCACACTCGCGATCATCTCCAACGTCTTCCCGCCGCAGGAGCGCGGCAAGGCGATCGGCGTCTGGGCCGGCGGCGTCGGCATCGCCGTGGCGATCGGCCCGATCACCGGCGGCCTGCTCATCGAGCACTTCTGGTGGGGCTCGGTCTTCCTGATCAACCTGCCGATCGTGCTGATCAGCATGGTGCTCATCGCGCTGGTCGTGCCCGAGTCGCGTGACCCCAAGCCGTCCAAGCTCGACCCGGTCGGCGTGATCCTGTCCATCGTGGGTCTGGTCGCCATCACCTACGGCATCATCCGGGGCGGCGAGCTGGCCACCGTGGCCAGCGCCGAGGTGCTGGTCCCCACGCTCCTCGGCGTGGCCGTGCTGGCCGCCTTCGTCTGGTACGAGCGCCGCATCGACCACCCCGCCTTCGACGTCACCTACTTCCGCGACCCCCGCTTCGCCACCGCGGTCGGCATGATCGGCATCGTGTTCTTCGCCATGATGGGCGCGATGTTCTTCCTGGTCTTCTACCTGCAGATCGTGCTGGGCTTCAGCGCCCTGCAGGCGGGCGCGCTGATGATCCCGTTCGCCGCCGCACAGATCATCTTCGCCCCGCTCAGCCAGCAGCTGGCCAAGCGCTTCGGCGGCAAGCTGACCGCCACCGTGAGCATGGTCATCGTGGCCGGCGCGCTGGCCGCCTACGCCCTGATGGACCAGCACACCTCGATCCTGGCGATCGAGATCGTCTTCTTCGTCCAGGGCGCGGCGATGGCCAACCTCATGCCGCCCGCGACCACCGCGATCATGGAGGCGCTGCCCCGGGAGAAGGCCGGTGTCGGCTCGGCCATGAGCAACACGGTCCGCCAGGTCGCCGGCGCGCTCGGCGTCGCCCTGCTCGGCTCCCTGCTGTCGGCCATCTACCGCGACGAGATCGCCCCCTCGCTGACCGGCCTGCCCGAGCAGCTCAGGCACATCGCGGGTGAGTCGCTGACCGGCACGCTCGGCGTGGCCGGGGGGCTCGGCGAGCGCGGCGCGGCGCTGATCGAGCCCGCCAAGCGGGCCTTCATGGACGGCATGCACACCACGGCCCTGGTCTCGGCCGTGGTCGCGCTGCTCGGAGCCCTGGTGGTGCTGAAGTGGCTGCCCGGCAAGAGCGCCGCGCTGCCCCCTGTCGAGCACATCTCTCAGGACAAGGAACCGGCAGTAGTGTAGGCACACGATGACCACGATTGACGAGACGCAGGCGGCCCGCCCGGCGGGCCGCCCCCGCAGCGCCAGGGCAGAGAAGGCGATCATCGACGCGACCCTCGACCTGATAGGCGAGGGGATGAACGTCTCCGAGCTGTCCATCGAGGCGATCGCCGCCCGGGCCGGGGTGGGCAAGACCACGATCTACCGGCGCTGGTCCAACAAGGAGGACCTGGTCGTCGACGCCCTGGCGCAGCTCAAGTCGCCGCTGCCGCAGATGGGGGGCAGGTCGGTCCGCGAGGACCTGATCGCCTACCTCGAGGTCGTCCGGCGCGACTCGTGCGACGCGCGCAGGCGGTGCGTCATGAACATCGCGATGAACGACGCCGAGCGGCATCCCCGCCTGGTGGAGCGGATCCGGCAGGCCACGATCGAGCCGCGCAGGGCCGTGATGGCCGCCGTGCTGCAGCGCGGCGTCGCGACGGGCGAGCTCCGGGCGGATCTCGACGTGCCCGTCGCGATGGCGACGCTGGTCGGCACCATGATGTGGTACGTCCGCAGTGCGGGGTTCGGCGAGGAGCAGGAGATCCCGGACGACATCGCCGAACAGATCGTCGGCCAGCTCATGGCCGGCCTCGGCCCCCGCTGAGACCGCCGCGCACCCTGTAGACCGGCCGCCTGGAGCTTGACGGGCCCGTCGGGCCCGTCGGAGCCGGACCGCCGGATCCGCCCGGCGCCGAGTGACCGTGCCCCCGGGTGCGCCGGCCGCCCCCGGGGTGCGCTCCCCGGGCGCGGCGGAGGGCTCCGGGGCTCAGGCGATCGTCTCGCGCCAGTGGTTGGTGATGGGCAGGCGGCGGTCGCGGCCGAAGTTCTTGGGAGTGATCTTGGGGCCCGGGGGATACTGCCGGCGCTTGTACTCGGCCAGGTCGACCAGGCGGATGATCCGGGCGACCAGGGCCGGGTCGTGGCCGGCGGCGATCAGCTCGGCGGCACGGCCCCTCCGGAGGGGCCGTGCACGGCCCGCCCACGCCCGAGCCCGTTCGACCTGTGCTTCGCCACCCCGTTGAAACTCCGAAAGGAACCCTGATGAAAATCGGCGTCCCCGCCGAGGTCAAGAACCACGAGTACCGTGTCGCCGCCACCCCGGCAGGGGTGCACGAACTGGTCCGTCACGGCCACGACGTCTATGTACAGCGTGGCGCTGGCCTCGGCTCCCACCTCCCCGACGAGGACTACCTCTTCGCCGGCGCCAAGATCCTCGACACCGCCGACGAGGTGTGGGGCGAGGCCGACATGATCCTCAAGGTGAAGGAACCGATCGCGGAGGAGTACCACCGCATGCGCGCCGGGCAGGTGCTCTTCACCTACCTGCACCTGGCCGCCGGCCGCGAGTGCGCCGACGCCCTGCTCAAGCAGCAGGTCACCGGCATCGCCTACGAGACCGTCCAGGTCGGCAACACCCTGCCGCTGCTGGCCCCGATGTCGGAGGTCGCGGGCCGCCTGGCCCCGCAGGTCGGCGCCTACAACCTGATGCGCTTCAACGGCGGCCGGGGCGTGCTGCCCGGCGGCGTGCCCGGCGTGGCCCCGGCCAAGGTCGTCGTCATCGGCGGCGGCGTCTCCGGCCTCAACGCGGCGCAGATCGCGGTCGGCATGGGCGCCGATGTCACGGTCCTCGACCTCAACGTCGACCGCCTGCGCTCCATCGACGCCATCTACCAGGGCCGTCTGAAGACCCTCGTCTCGACCTCCTACGCGATCGAGAAGGAGGTCCTGGAGGCCGACCTGGTCATCGGCGCGGTGCTGATCCCGGGCGCCAAGGCTCCGACCCTCGTCTCCAACGACCTGGTCTCCCGTATGAAGCCGGGCTCCGTGCTCGTCGACATCGCCATCGACCAGGGCGGCTGCTTCGAGGATTCCCGGCCGACCACGCACGCCGAACCGACCTACCAGGTCCACAACTCGATCTTCTACTGCGTGGCCAACATGCCGGGTTCGGTGGCCAACACCTCCACCTACGCGCTGACCAACGCGACGCTGCCCTACGCGGTCAAGCTGGCCGGCCTGGGCTGGAAGTCGGCGCTCCAGCAGGACCCCGCCCTCGCGCTGGGCCTCAACACCCACGCGGGTGAGCTCACCAACGACCAGGTTGCGCTCGCCCTCGACCTGCCGTACGTGCCGGTCTCCCAGGTCATCGCCGCCTAGACCCGGTCCGCGGGCTCACTCCCGCCCTCCGCCCGGTCGGCGGGCGACCCCATGATCACGTTTGTGGTCATGGGGTCGCTTCTTTCCCGGCCGTCTCGCGCGAGAGCGGGCAGGCCCGCTCCCACGCGGTCCTGGAACCCATCGCGGTCGTCGCTCTCGCCGCGGTCCGCGGTCTCAGCGCGCTCTCGGGGCCTGGGGCCGCGACCCCAGCCGGGCCCGCAGGTCACGGGCGGTGGCCAGGACGTGCTCGACCTCGGTGGCGGCCGGCCAGGGGGCGCTTCCGGGACGCAGCAGCGCGGCCCGGACCGAGGCCAGGTGCTCGACCGCCGCCGGACGCAGGCCGCTCTGCCCGGTCAGCCAGGCCGTGACGTCGGCGTGGTCGAGCAGCGGCCGGGTGACCAGGTCCCAGGTGCCGAGGATCTCTGTCAGGTCGCCGACCGGCAGCGGGGAGCCGCTCCGGGCCGCCGCGGCGGCGGCCAGCTCCGCGCGGGCGACGAGCTCGGGCTCGGCGGCCCGATCCCAGATCGGGGGCGGCGGGTCCGACAGCCACCGCTCGTCCTCACCCAGCCACCGCTCGTCCTCACCGGCGGCACCGGTCGCCGACAGCAGCGAGGCGAGCTCGGCCGCCGCCCGGGGGTGCCCGGCCAGCGCCGCCCGGCGGAACCAGTGCCGGCCGCCCCGCAGGTCGTCGTGCTCGGCGATGAGCAGCAGGCCGTAGTTGAAGGCGGCCTCCGGATCCCCGCCGGCCGCCGCCCTGCCGAACCAGTGGCTGGCCGCCCGTGGGTCGCTCAGCTCCACGCACACGAACCCGGCGGTCCGCTGGTCGTCGATCCGCCCGGCGTGGGCGGCCCGCTCGAACCAGGCGCGGGCGGTGCGCAGATCCCCCCGGGACAGCGCGATCCCGCCGAGCTGCGAGGCGGCCCCGGGGTGCTCGGCCCCGGCGGCCAGCCGGTAGAACGCCTCGGCGCCCTCCGGATCCTGGTTGGCCCGCAGGAACAGCCCCAGGTGGTAGGCCGCGTCGGCGTGGCCGCCCCGGGCGGCGAGGTCCCACCAGCGCAGCGTCTCGTCGTCCTGGCCGGACGCGTAGGCCAGCAGTCCCAGGTCATGCGCGGAGGCCAGGTCGCCCGCCAGCGCGGCCCGCCGGTGCCACTCGACGGCGGCCTCCGGCTCGCCGCCGTCCTCGCAGATCAGCGCGAGCCGCCGGGCGGCCGGGCGGGAGCCCGCCCTGGCGGCCGTCTCGAACCACCGCCGCGCGGCGGGCACGTCGCCGCGCTGTTCGAGCAGGAGCGTCGCCAGGTTGGCCGCGGCCTCGGCGTCGCCGGTGGCCGCGGCCAGTCCGTACCACCTCACGGCCTCCGCCAGGCTGCCGTGCTTCTCGTGCCAGACACCCAGGTTGTAGGCGCTGTCCATGTTGCCCCCGGCCGCCGCCCGCTCCCACCAGTGCCGCGCCGCCGAACGGTCGCCCCGCTGCGTGAAGTGACGGCCGAGCAGGTGCGCGGCCTGCGCGTCGCCGCCGTGCGCGGCCAGCAGCAGCTCGGCCTCGCCGTCGGCGTCGTGCCCGGCGTGCCGGGCGGCGGGAGGCGAGTCACCAGGCGGCTGCCGGCCCCCCTGCCACCACCCCATGTCGTCCTCCTCGTTGACAATGCACAGGGTGACACGTGACGGTGCGATGGCGGAGCGTAATCACGGACTTGCCTGCCCTCGCGCGCCCACCCGCCCCCGCCCCTCAGCGCCGGCATCCGCTCGGAGTGGCGCGGGCGTGTCAGACCCAGCCGGGGCGGACCAGCCCTGACTCGTAGGCGATGACGACGAGCTGGGCCCGGTCACGGGCGTGCAGTTTCATCATGGTGCGGCTGACGTGGGTCTTGGCGGTGGCCGGGCTCATGAAGAGCTTCGCGGCGATCTCGTCGTTGGTCATGCCCGTGCCGACCAGCGTCAGGACCTCCCGCTCGCGGTCGGTGAGCAGGTTCAGGTCCTGGGAGGGGTGGGGCCGCTTGGCGCGGCTGGCGTACTCGGAGATCAGGCGGCGCGTGACGCCGGGGGAGAGCAGGGCGTCGCCGTCGGCGACGACGCGGACGGCCTGGATCAGCTCGGCCGGCTCGGTGTCCTTGACCAGGAAGCCGCTGGCGCCGTTGCGGAGCGCCTCGAAGAGGTATTCGTCGAGCTCGAAGGTCGTCAGAATGATGATCTTCGGCCCCGGGGGCATCTCCCGGGTGGCGGTCAGGCCGTCCATGCCCGGCATCCGGATGTCCATCAGCACCACGTCGGGCTCGTGCTCGGCGGCCAGCCGTACGGCCTGGGCGCCGTCGGCGGCCTCGGCCACCACGGTCATCCCCGGCTGCGCGTCGAGCAGGGCCCGGAACCCGGCCCTGACCAGGGCCTGGTCGTCGGCGAGGACGATCTTGATCATTCCTGTCCCTCCGGGATCTCCGGGATCGGCAGCCGCGCCTCGACGCGGAAGCCCTGTCCATGGCGCTCGGCGGTCAGCGAGCCGCCGAGGGCGGCCGCCCGCTCCCGCATGCCGGGGATGCCGTTCCCGCCGCCCAGACTCTCTCCGGGCGGCCCGCCGCCGGAGTCGGTGACCCGGATCAGCAGCTCGCGGGGGCCGTACTCCAGCAGGACGGCGGCCGTGGAGCCCGGCGCGTGCCGCGTGACGTTGGTCAGCGCCTCCTGGACGATGCGGTAGCCGGCCCGGTCCACTCCCGGCGGCAACGCCCTGACCTGGCCGGTGACCCGCCGGGTGACCGGCAGCCCGCTGCGCTCGATGAGCTCCTCCAGCCGCTCCATCCCGGCCGTGGGGGAGCGGGGCGCGCCGTCGCGGAGCACGCTGAGCACCGAGCGCATCTCGGTCAGCACGTCCTTGGAGGCCTGTTTGATCGTGGTGAGCGCGGTGCGGGCCTGCTCGGGCTGGTCGTCGATCAGGTGCAGCGCGGTGGAGGCCTGGACATGGATGAGGGAGATGTTGTGCGCGAGCACGTCGTGCAGCTCCTGGGCCATGGTCAGCCGCTCGTCGCTGGCCTGCCGCCGGGCCTCCTCCTGCACCACCCGCTCGTGCTCGGCCAGCCGCTCCCTCCTGGCCCGGACGAACTCGCCCAACGCCAGGATGACCCCGATGACCGCCGCTATCGCGAACATGTGCCACAGGCCGGGGCTGGGGACGGGGGCCAGCCAGGTCGTGTAGACGACGAAGAACACGTAGGCCGCGGCCGAGAACGCCCAGACGACGCGCCGGTGGCCGAGGACGACGGCGTTGTAGAACGCGATGACCGGGCTGAAGAAGATCGGGCCGTAGGCGTGGCCCCGGGCGATGAACACGAAGGTCACGGCCAGGGTGGCGATCAGGGTGAGCACCGGGTGGCGGCGCCGTACGGCCAGCGCGAGCGGCCCGGCCACCAGCAGCGCGACGCCGACCGCGTCCACCTGGACGCGGTCGGGCTGGTTCCACTGGGCGCCCCAGGTCGTCGTGACCTGAAGGACCGCCATGAACAGCGGGAGCATCGGGTCGACCCAGCGGAGTTTGGCACGCACGTCCAGAACCCTATGTCCGCCCGCTGAGCGGCACATCCGCCCTGCGGGGCAGCGGGCACTACGTCACCGGTGGTATCGGAGGGGCTGACAGGGCAGGCGAGCTGAGACAAGCTGTCTGTGGGAGGCCATCATGATCGCTCGTCGCTTAGCCGTGCCGCTCGCCGGGATCCTGGCCGGTGGTTCCATCCTGTACGCGCAGCCGGTGGCGGCGTCTCCGCCGCCGGTGAAGAAGGAGCCCGTCGCCGAGGGATACGGCGGAGCGGTCTCGACCGTCGACCTGGACGCGAGCAAGGCCGCGCTGGAGGTGCTGCGCCGGGGCGGCAACGCGGTCGACGCGGCGGTCGCGGCGGCGGCCACGCTGGGCGTGACCGAACCCTACTCGGCCGGGCTGGCCGGGGGCGGGTTCCTCCTCTACTACGACGCCCGGCACAGGAAGGTCCACACGATCGACGGCCGGGAGACGGCGCCCCAGGCGATGACCGCCTCCTCCCTGGAGGGCATCGCGTTCGACGAGGCGGTCACCAGCGGGCTGTCGGCGGGGGTGCCGGGCAGCGTGGCCCAGTGGGAGCTGGCCCTGCGCCGTTTCGGCACGCTCTCGCTCGGGCAGGCGCTCCGACCCGCGATCAGGGTCGCCTCCGAGGGGTTCACCGTCGACCAGACCTTCCACGACCAGACCGCCGCCAACGCGGCCCGGTTCAAGGACTTCACCTCCACCGCCAAGCTCTACCTCCCCGGCGGCGCCCCGCCGGCGGTCGGCACCACCTTCCGCAACCCCGAGCTCGCCGACACCTACCGCCGGCTCGGCAAGGAGGGCGGCGGCTGGCTGTACGGCGGGCGGCTCGGCTCGGAGATCGTGGCCACGGTGAAGCGGCCGCCGGTCACGCCCGGCGCCACCCGCAACGTACGGCCCGGCCTGATGGAGCTGTCGGACCTGCGGGCCTACCGGGCGCTCGAACGGCCGCCCACGAAGATGACCTACAAGGGCATGGACGTGTACGGCATGGCGCCCCCGTCCTCGGGCGGCTCGACGGTCGGTGAGGCGCTCAACATCCTGGAGGCCCTCCCCGAGGTCGGCGTGCACGAGTATCTGGAGGCTTCGCGGCTGTCGTTCGCCGACCGTGGCAAGTATGTCGGCGACATCCCGGGCGTGCCGCTGAAGGAGCTGCTGTCCGACGGGTTCGCCAAGGAGCGCGCCTGCCTGGTCGGCGAGCGGGCGATGGCCCATCCGGCCCCGGCGGGAGAGCCCGACGGCGCCTACGGGCCGTGCGCGGCCGCGACCCCGGCGCAGTCCGCGCAGACGCCCGCCGAGGGACCGGAGACCACCCACCTGGTCGTGACCGACCGCTGGGGCGACGTGGTCGCCTACAACATCACCATCGAGTCCACCGGCGGCAACGGCATCGTCGTCCCCGGCCGGGGCTTCCTGCTCAACAACGAGCTGACCGACTTCACCTTCGGCCCGGCCCCGGGCGACCCCAACCTGCCCGGGCCCGGCAAGCGCCCCCGCTCCTCGATGGCCCCGACGATCGTCCTGGCCGGGGACCGGCCGCTGCTCGCGCTGGGCTCGCCGGGCGGCTCCACGATCATCACCACCGTGCTGCAGATCCTGGTCAACCGGTGGGACCTCGGCATGTCGCTGCCGGACGCGCTGGCCGCCCCCCGGGCCACCCAGCGCAACACCGCCCAGACCCAGGCCGAGCAGGGCTTCATCGACCGCTACGGCGCCGAGCTCGCCGCCAGGGGACACAGCCTCGTGCTGAATCCCGAGATCGGCGCGGCCACCGCCGTCGAGTTCCTCCGCCACGGGAGGCTCCAGGCCGTCGCCGAGCCCACCCGCAGGGGCGGCGGCAGCGCCCTGGTGGTGAGCGGGCACCGGTAGCCCTCCTCGCGTGCCCGCGGCGGGCCGGACCGGC
>NZ_JBSFPS010000345.1:0-9307 GCF_053588315.1 Streptosporangium sp. NPDC003464
CGGGGCGCCGGCGCCGCCCGGCAGGGCATGGGTGGCGGTGCTCATCGAGGAGCCGGGGATCTCAGCGGTCGATGGTGGCGACGGCCTTGTCGATCAGCGGCAGGTAGCGGTCGATCACCCACGGCACGGTGAGCGGGTTGATGATCGACGACGCGGTGACGAACGGGGTGTCGTCGCTGGAGACGACGCCGCCGCGCTTGACCGCGGGGATCGCCGCGTACAGCTTCTGCGCCTCGATCTCCTTGCGGGTCTTCTCATCGGTGTAGAAGGTGAAGACCAGGTCGCTGCCGGCGAGCTTCTGCGCGTTCTCCAGGCCGATGAGGGCGGAGTCGGTGCCCTCGGTCTCCTTGAAGGAGTTCACGACGGGGTCGACGGTGAGCCCGAGCGAGGAGACCATCTCGACCCGCTGCTCCTCGGGCTTGAACACGCCGAGGGTGCCGGGGCCAGTGGTGTAGATGTAGGAGAAGGTGACGTCCTTGTACTGGGGCCGGGTCGCGGCCGCGTCGGCGAGCTGCTTCCTGACCTTCGAGATCAGCGGCTGGGCCTCGGCGGGCCTGCCCAGCGCCTTGGAGATGATCTCGATCTGCTGGTCCCAGTTCGTGCTCCACGGCAGGTCCGGGTAGGCCACGGTCGGCGCGATGCCCGACAGGACGGAGTACTGCTCCTTCGTGATGCCGGACCAGGGCGCCAGGATCACGTCCGGGTCGAGTTCGACGATCGTGTCGAAGTCGATGTTCTCGCCGCCGGCGAACTGCTTCGGCAGCGTGCCGCCGGCCTTGGTCACCGCCTCGTGGATCCACGGCAGGTAGCCGGTCTTGTCGCTGCCCCAGGCGTAGCTCTCGATCCCCACCGGCGTGAAGCCGAGCGCGATCGCGGTCTCGGCCGACCCCTGCCCGAGGGTGACGACGCGCTGGGGCTGCTGCGTGATCTTCGCCTGGCCCAGCGCGCTGTCGATCGTGACCGGGAACGCGGAGCCGCCGGTCTCCGCCGGCGCCGCGGCGGCGGGCTTCTCCTCGGCCGCGGAGCAACCGCCGAGGGCGAGGGCGGCCGCGGCGACGACTGCTGAGAGGGAGAGCGCACGGCGGCGCGCACGGGCGAACCTGAACGGCATCGGTGAATCCTTGTGCTTCATGGGCCGCGCGGCCACGCCCGGCCGCCGCGGGGGACGGCTGGATCGGGGATCGGGCCGAGGCGGGAGGCCGCGCGGGTCGCAGCCCGAGCTTTCGAAGTTAGGTAAGACTAACCTATCTAATCTTCGATCCTCAATCCGCCCCGACACCGCGGGCCGGCCCGGCCGTCTGTCGCCGATCGCGGTGAACCTGGTCCACCGCCCGGCCCGCCGCCCGGCCGTGACCGCGCCGCCCGAGCCCGCCCGGGGACGCCTCCCCGGGGCCGCGCCGGAGGTCACCCGCAGGAGATACCGAGCTGGGCGTGCAACTCCGACTGGTCGTAGTAGAGGCGCAGGCTCACGATGAGTCCGTCCTCGACCACGCAGACGTAACAGCAGCGCAGCGACACCGAGCGGCCCGTCGCCGCGATCTCCCGGCCGTCGGGTAACACGTACGGTCCCTTGTGGGTGCCGACCATCAGCAGCTCGTCGATCGCCGCGTCGCCGACGTCGAACGACTCCGTGACCACCGCGCGGACGTCCGGAAAGGCCTCCCAGAACTGTTCCAAGTACGAGGCGAGCTCTTCGCGCCCCTGGGACAGGCCCTCCGGGCTGACGGTCACCCCGGTCGGGCTGACGGTGCGCAGCAGCGCGTCCAGGTCGTGATCGTTGAACGCGGCGGTGTATCCGTCGCGCACCTGCCGGGCATCGGTCATGGTGTCGCCCTCCTCCCCGCGAGTGGACGCACGCGACGCGGTTGCTCCCTCAGGCCGGCCGCCTCTCGAAGGAGGCCCGCTGCGCCGATCACCACGACGGCTGATGCGAACACCTCACGGAACCCGCTAATCCCGAGCATATGACCAGGGTGGCTCGGCCGGCATCAGCGCGTCCGCCGGCCGCCGACGGCGTCTTCGGTGTTCAGCGGGGTAGATACCGGTTGTACGGACGCTCCGCCGGCCCTCCCACGGCAGGAGGGACGCGAGACGGACCCACGGTGCGGACCGTCGCGGGACGGAGGCCGAGAGCATGCCACAGGGGAGTCGGAGAGTCTCCGGACCCGAGCGGTCCGGTGGGTCGGCTGGATGGGCCGGCCGGCGCGGGTGACGGTGGTGGTGGCCAGCCGGGACCGCCGCCACGACCTGGAACGCTCGCTGCCCCGTCACGAGGGGCCCGTCATCCTGCTCGACAACGGTTCGACCGACGGGAGCGCGGCCGCCGTGCGGCGGCGTTTCCCCCGTGTCGAGGTCGTCGAGTTGGGGCGCAACCTCGGCGCGCCCGCCCGCAACCTCGGGGTACGGCTGGCGGGGACGCCCTACGTGGCCTTCGCCGACGACGACTCCTGGTGGGCGGCCGGCGCGCTGGAGCGCGCCGCCGACGTCCTAGACGCCCATCCTCGCCTGGCGGTGCTGGCCGGACGCGTGCTGGTCGGGCCGCAGGAGCGGCCGGATCCGGTCTGCGCGGACATGGCGGCCTCCCCCCTCGGCAGGGAGCCGGACCTGCCCGGCCCGGGTGTTCTGGGGTTTCTGGCGTGCGGCGCGGTGGTGCGCCGGGAGGCGTACCTCGCCGCCGGAGGCTTCGACGGGGTCGTCTTCTTCTTCGGGGAGGAGGAGCGCCTCGCCCTCGATCTGGCGGCGGCGGGCTGGGGGCTCGCCTACGTCGAGGACGTCGTCGCCCACCACCATCCCTCGCCCTCGCGGGACCCCCGGGGCAGGCAGGTGCTCGCCGCCCGCAACGCGGTGCTCACCGCCGTCCTGCGGCGGCCGTGGCCGGTGGTCGCGCGCACGGCGTCCGCCGCCGCGCGCGGTGGCCCCGCGGGGCGGCGGGGGCTGTGGGAGGCCGTCCCCAGGCTGCCCGCGGCGCTGGCGGGCCGCCGCAGGCTGCCGCCGCAGGTCGAGGCGGCCCGCAGGTCGCTGGAGGCGCCCGGCGGCGGGCACGGCTCCGCGGGACAGGCCGCCGAGACGGTGAACGAGTGATCTCCCTCGGCCGCGGACACCCGCCCCGGAGAGCGTGAGGACCCAGGGACGGCGCGCCGGGCCGGGGACGCCGGGCCCGTCACATGCGCAGCCGGCGTTGGGCGGTGCCCTGCCATTCGGCCAGCAGGACGGTGGCGTCGTCCTGGAGCCGGCCGTCGTGGTAGTCGAGCACGCTGTGAGTGAGACGGCGCAGGGTCTCGGGGACCGGCAGGCCGTCGGCGGTGCGGCGGATGATGAAGTCGACGAAGCGCTCCAGGCCGAACTCCTGTCCGGAGGCGTTGCGGGCCTCGGTGATGCCGTCGGTGTAGAGCAGCAGCCGGTCGCCGGGCTCCAGCTGCTGGCGGCACAGGGCGACCGGGATGCCCAGGTCCAGGCCCAGGGGGTGGGCGGGCCGGCAGGCCAGCATGGTGATCCACCGGCCGCCCCGGATCACCACCGGCGGATGGTGGCCGCGGTTGACCCAGCTCAGCACTCCGGTGGAGGTGTCCAGGTCGGCCAGGACCGCGGTGACGAACCGGGTCGCCCGGCCGAACTCGGCGATCAGGACGGCCTCGATCATCTCGCTGTTCTCGGACAGGCCGGCTCCCCGGCGCCGGTTGTTGCGGCAGGCGGCCACGGCCAGGCTCGCGGTCAGCCCGGCCGAGACGTCGTGGCCCATCGCGTCGAAGATTCCCAGATGCGCGACGTCGCCGGCGATGGCGTAGTCGAAGGCGTCCCCACCGACCTCGTACGCCGGCTCCAAGGCCGCGCTGATCACCACCTCGGCGTTGGCGAAGGTCAGCGGCGGCATCAGGTTCCACTGCATCTCCGCGGCCACATGCATCGGCCGGGTGCGCACCAGCCGGGCGTAGGAGTCGCTGTAGGGGCGTTTGCTGACCACCAGCAGCGCCACCAGCGAGGCCAGGGCCCGCATCACCTCCCGGGTCGTCTCGTCGGCGTCCGAGGCGCTGACGCGCAGCACCCCGAGGCGCTCGGTGCCGTCCAGCAGCGGCACCCACCAGTGATCGGCCTCGCCGCCGGCGCCGGACCGGGGAAGCACCTCTATCTGCTGGAAAGCCCGTCCGGCCAGCGTCCCGTCGATCTGCAGCTCGTCGATCCGCCCGGCTGTCTCCTGGCCGCTCTCCCCGCCCTGCCCGCCGGCGTCCTCGCCACGGCCGGTCAGCAGCCGCAGCACGTTCTGCTGCAGGTCGGCCAGGTAGATCAGCACCTCGTCCAGGCCGGCGTGGGCGGCGTGCTCGGCGACCAGGGACGGCAGCCGCTCCAGCGCGATCAGGTGGCCGGCGTCCAGCAGTCCGCTCAGCATCCGCGCCGTGCCGCGTTGGGCGTTCACGACATCACCTCCGCCTGCATGCGACCACCCACGTCCGTCGACGACCTCCTACAGAGACGATTGTTCACCCCGGGCAAGTCCGGAGCGCAGATCACAGAACGACCGGAGGCAGCGCTTTACCGGCCCATGAACCTCCGGTCCCCGCTCCGTGGCAACGGCCCGGCACTCCCGCCTCAAGAGGTCGGGCACCACGGCCGGCTCCTGCTCCACATTCCCACCCGTACCCGTACTCCCGGAGAGGCGTGCAGGATCGGATCGTGGTCCGGGGCCGTGAGCCCGCCCGCCTGCAGGAGCCCCTGGTCGAGATGTGTCAGCCGGGCGTGGCGCAGCGGCCACGGCCGGTGCTCGACCTCGGCGTGGGCCAGCCCGCCGCCGATGACGGTGAACAGCCGGTAGCGTTCGGTGAGGAAGTCCGTCAGCCCGTCCCGTTCGGAGCCGGCCAGAGGCGCGCCCCACTCCACGTCGGCGTCGCACCGGACGCCGGCAGAGCCCCCGGGCCGACGGCGCCGGCAGCGGTAGACGCGCCGTCCGCCCTCGACGCGCACCGACATGTCGGACCAGTGGTAGGGCAGCCGGTAGCCGGCCCGGGCGCCGATGACGGGGAGGAGGCGCCCGGCGTCCAGCGACAGGAACCACAGGCCGCTCCGCCCCCACGCGTCCTTCACGTACGTGCGCACGTTCGTCTCGGGGAACGTGGACAGCCACGGCAGCACCGGCGCTCCGGGCACTCGTACGTTCTCCATGAGGAAGGGCGTCAGACCGACCCAGGCCGAGCCGTCGAACTCCTCCACCGTGAGCCCGTCGGGGAGCAACGGCTGGACCAGGGCGGAGGGGTAGCGCCAGTGAACGAAGGTCATCTGAGACCACTGGTGGTACATCACCGGCCAGACGCCCCGCGGGGACTGTGTCGTTCGCATCCCGCGCCCCTACCCCCGGGAAGCCGGTCCAGTGCGGTGCCCGGCGGATCCGCCACCCGGCGGCCGGCCCGCGTCCCCGACGTGGATCGGGGGCGCGGGCCGTACCGCCCCGGAGAGGGGTCTGTCAGTTCTCCTTGCCCATGGCCTTGCGGATCACGTCGCGGGCCCGGTCCATGATCGCGATCGGCGTGCCGACCAGCAGGTTCTTGGCCGCCGACTCGACACCCGGGTGCGGGTGGGTCGGCGCCAACGCCTCGGCGGCCTTCACCGCGGCCGCCATCGCGCGGCGCTCGGCCTCGGTGGTCCGCGCGCGCAGTTGGGCGAACTCGTAGCGCTCCTCGGCATGCGCGTGGGCCGTCACCGCCGCGCGCAGCGCGGTGAGATCGGCCAGGAACCGCGGGTCGTCCGCCCCCGCCTTGTCCATGTGGGCGAGGAGCTGCTTGGCCTCGTTCTCCTCGGCCAGCCGGTCCTCGACGACGGCTTCACCGCCGTCGATCTTACGGCGGGCGTAGGGGTGGACGACCTCCTCCTCGGCCGTCTCGTGTACGGCCAGCAGCCGCACCAGCCGCTGGAACGGCTCCGCGCGCTCGCCCGCGGGCGCGTTCTCGACCTCGTCGAAAAGGTCCTGGATGAGCGCGTGCTGTCGCAGCAGCAGGTCCACGACGTCGTTCTCGCCCATCGACTCAGGGGCGGTCCGGCGATCACTCATGGGGTGCTCCCTTCACGCGGGTCGCCCTACCCCAACCGGCCCCACCTATCTGTCCGTGCGTCCCATCGTTCAGGCCCACCGCCCGGCCATCTCGACGAGGGCCTGGTCAAGCGGGGCCGGTCCGAAGCCGAAGGCCCGCTCGGTCAGGGACGAGTCCAGGACGAAGGGGCACCGGTAGAGGTACTGCATCTCGGGAACCTCCGCCATGATCGGATCGCTGAGGGCCAGGTGGTGGATCTCCTCCAGGGGCAGGCTCGCCAGCTTCGGCTCCGGCGCCCCGGTCAGGGAGGCCAGGCGGGCCGCGAGCTCCCGCGCGGTGATCACTGTGGACGGAACATGCCAGGCTCTGCCCCACGAGCGGTCGTCGCGCGCCGCCGCGACCAGGGTGCGCGCCACGTCACCGGTGTAGGACCAGCTCTGGGGCACGTCCAGATCGTAGGGGAGGGAGGCGGGATCCCCGGCCAGCAGCGGCCCGGTCACCATCAGGTTGAACAGGGAGTAGGCCCCCGCGCCGAGGAGGTCGGCGGCGCGCACCTCGGTCACCCGGGCGCCGGACGCGGCGGCGTCCGCCCAGGGGCCCGGAGAGCTGCGGGCGCTGCAGGCGCCGCTCAAGGACAAGTACCGGGAGGATCCCGGATCCGCCGTGGTGACACTCCACGCCGAGGGCCGCCTGAAGGATCCGTCATGCCTGCGGAGGCTCCCGTACGGGACTCGTACCCATCTGGTCTAGTCTCACAGGCGTGACGGTCAGGAACTCGCACTGCTCCTTCTGTGGTGAGGCGTTCGCCTCCGGCCAGGCTTGGCCGCGGACCTGCTCCGCCTGCCGGAACACCGTCTACCTCAACCCGCTGCCGGTCGCGGTGATGGTGCTGCCGGTGGACGACAGCCTGCTCGTGGTCCGCCGTGACATCGAACCGCACCGCGGCGGGCTCGCCCTGCCCGGCGGCTTCATCGACATGGGCGAGTCCTGGCAGCAGGCGTCCGTCCGAGAGCTCCGGGAGGAGACGGGGGTCGTCGTCGACGCGGACGACGTCCGGCTGTTCGACGTGCTCAGCGCTCCCGACGGCACCGTGCTGATCTTCGCCGTGGGGCCGCGGATCGGCTCGGCAGCCCTCCCGCCGGTCGCGTCCACGGCCGAGACGACGGAGTGGTTGCTGATCGACGGGCCGCGGGAGCTGGCCTTCCCGCTGCATACCCGGATCGTGGCGGAATACTTCGTACGGAAATCCCTGTGAGCCCAGGTAAGTGCTCACGATGGGCAGGAGGCGTCCGCAGTGGGGAATCGAAAGGCCGTGCGCGCCGGGGCGCCCACCAGGTTGTCCCAGAAGCGGCGCGGCGTCAGCGGGGCCCTCGTGGCGTCCAGCAGGTCCCGGAACCCGCCGGTGGCCATCTCACCCCTGATCCGGTTCACCTCGGCCCGGAACCGCTCGTCCGGCAGCGGAGTCCCCTGGGCCATGTAGTCGGCGAAGACGTATTCGGCGGGAAGCGGCTTCTCGTGACCGACCCGCTGCCCGCAGGCCGTCGCCATATGACTGCCGAGGGCGTTGGCCAGGCCAAGTTGGTCGATGACGAGGACGTCCAGTGGGAACGACGCGCTCAGTGTGCCCAGAACCTTGCCCGCCACAGCCAGGCGCGCGGGCTGGTCGGCGCGGAGCGGCACCGGCCCCATGTCAGGCACGTGCAAGCCAGTTGCGTTCTCCGTGCTCAGTGGGTCCGGCCTGGCGCGGACGTAGGACTCGGCGGTGACTGGATGCGGGTCCCGGGTCTCGAGTACGTAGAAACCGCGTTCGTCGGCGATCCCGTCCGGCCCGACGGCCTGCCCGTACGGCACGCTCAGCACTGCGGCGCAGACCACGGCCCACAGCGCCACAGTCGCACAGGCGAGCGCGGCGATGGCGCGCAGCGGCAGAACCATGGCGGGAAGCAGGAGAAGCAAGAGAACCGGCAGCATCATCCGGCCGTGCATGAAGTCGCCACCGACCCGCAGGACATACAGCAGCATCAGCAGCCCGGCCGTGAGCGGGACTGCCGACACGATGAGGTCGCGGCGCGTACGGCAGGCCCACAGTGAAAGCGGGATCACCGCCAGCAGGGGGCCCACGAGCTGATAGGTCAGCATGGTGTCCCCGGCGTAGGTCAGGCCGCGTGCCCACCGGCTCTCGCCGGCCTCCTTGGCAAGGGCGGTGTTGGGTACGAGGAGCCCGTAGTAGCCCATTCGGAAGATCTGGTAGGCCACCGGCAGGGCCAGGGAGATCATGAACCAGCGGACGACGGTGCGCCACCCCGGCCGCCGCAGCACGAGCAGCGCGCCGAAGAAGACCGGATAGGCCAGGACCAGCTCCGGCCGGACCAGCGGCGCCAGACCGAGGACGAGCACCAGGGGAAGCGCAGGTCCTCCCGGAGCCGCCCGGACCAGCAACCACCAGGACGAACTTATCCATAGAAACACCAGCCCGGTCTCCAGGCCGGAGGTGGCGAACTCCCAGAACGGCGGCAGCGCGAGGACTACCATCACCCCGGCGGGCAGCAACCAGTGCGAGCCGCCGTGCAGGCGCACGGTACCGGCTACGGCGAACAACATGGCGCCGACTGTGCACGCGAGGCCGAGCAACACCGCGACGTAGGCCACGTCGCCCCGGCTCAGCCAGGAGACCACCGCGACCAGATAGGTCCAGGCGGTGCTGGTGTTGGCCTCGACGCGTTCGCCGATGTTGAAGACCGGCCCGTTGCCCGCGAGTAACTGCCGGACGGTCCGCACGGTGATGAGGCCATCGTCGCTGATCCACCGGTTCTGCCATCCGGCGAAGGCCATCACGGCTGCGGCCACCACCATGATCATTCGGTTCCATGCCCGTGCCCGTCGCGGTGGTCGCGTGACAGCGGAAGCGTGATCGACGTACACGAGCGGGGGCACGGCATCCTCCGTACTGATCGCATTACGCTTACCGCCGGGATCCCCGGAAGGCGGGCATCGGCCGTCCTGCTACGAGCAGGACCTTATCGGAGCACTGCCCGTAGTCGATCAAGCTGAGATGACCCAAGGCCGACTGCCTGTGCCGGATGTTGCAGCGGGTGATCCAGGCGAAGAGCTCCAAACAGGAGCAGGCACCGGATGTCGTACCGGCCCACCCGCTGCGCGCGGCGTACGGGCCCGGCCGGTACCGGCTCGACGTCGCCGCGGTGCGGGTGGGGTCGATGCCGTGGCTGTGACCGGCGAAGTGAAGGCGGAGTGAACGAGCGACGCCCGGGTCTCGAAATTCGAGACCCGGG
>NZ_JBSFPS010000346.1:0-9271 GCF_053588315.1 Streptosporangium sp. NPDC003464
GTGGAAGCGCTCGAAGTACACCGGTGTGGAGCTCGACGAGAAGGTCGTCGCCATCCTGGGCCTCGGCAAGATCGGCCAGCTTGCCGCGACGGTCCGACGGCGTCGCGGCACGCGGACGGGTTCAGGCGGAGCGGTCGGCGAGGGCGGGCGCCGTGCGCGCGCGGTGGGCGAGCAGCGAGTCGCGGATCTCGCCGGCGCGGATGGCGGTGGTGGACAGCAGGGTGGAGGTGATGCCGTGGGTGTGCTCGGTGCTTCCCTGGAGATAGATGCCGGCGGTGACCTGAGGTGCGACCTCGACACGGTGGTCGCGGCCGACGCGGACGGCGTCCTCCTCGTCACGCAGGCAGAGCTTGGCCGTCTCGCCGAGGAGGGCGCCGACGTCCTGGGGGCGGTAGCCGGTGGCGTGGACGAGGATGTCCACGGCGAGGACCTGCCGCTCGCCGGTGGGCAGGAACTCCACGGTGACGTCCAGGCGGTCGTCCAGGGCGCGCACGTCCCGGATGCGGGAGACGTTGAGGATGCGCAGCCGTTCCCGGCCCTGGATCTTCTCGCGGTAGGTGGTCGCGTACAGGGACTGGATGAGATCCATGTCGACCACCGAGTAGTTGGTGCTGCGGTGGTAGTCGAAGAGCGACTGCTTGACCCCGGGCGGGGAGTTGAAGAAGGTGTCGACCGCCTCGGGGTCGAAGATCCGGTTGGCGAAGGGGCTGTCGTCGGCGGGCGTGTAACCGTACTTGGCGAAGACCGCGCAGACCTCGGCCCCGGTGAGGGTGCGGTGCAGGTAGTCGACGGCCTCGGCGGCGCTCTGCCCGGCGCCGAGCACGAGGGCCCGGCGCACCGGGGCGCCGGCGCCGGTCAGCCCGGCGACGCGCGGGATCAGCTCGCTGTTGTGCCAGACCCGGTCGGACAGGACCGTGCCCGGCGGTAGGTGGGGTTCCAGGCCGGTGGCCACGGAGATGTTGCGGGCCCGGCGCACGACCGTGCGGCCCGGGTCCTGCGGGTCACGGCTGATCACGTCGAACCAGCGGACCTCGCCGTCCTCCGTCGTCACCGGCTCGACGGCCAGGACCTCCGCCGAGTAGTCGACCAGGTGCCGCACCCGGGCGGCGGCCCACTCGAAGTAGTCGTGGAACTCGATGCGCAGCGGGAAGAGGGTCTTCTGGTTGAGGAAGTCGGTCAGCCTGCCGCGCTCCTGCAGGTAGCACAGGAAGCTGAACCCGCTCGCCGGATTACGCATGGTGACCAGGTCCTTCAGGAAGGACACCTGCATCGTCGCGTCGTCGATGAGCATGCCTCGATGCCAGCCGAAGTGCGGCTGCCGTTCCAGGAAGCCGGCATGGAGCCGTTCCGCGGCGGGCGCCCCCTCGTTGTGCTCTTCGACGGCTATGGCCAGCGCCAGGTTCGATGGTCCGAAACCAACCCCCAGGATGTCGTAGATGCTGTCCGGCTCACTGTGCAGTGTGTCCACCGCGGCATCGCCTCCCTCTGTGCGCCATATGTTAAATAAGGTTAGCCTTGCCTTGCAATGATCCCTTTCGAGGAGAGGATCCACCATGCGGGTCGTCATGTTCGGCTACCAGACGTGGGGCCATCGCACGCTGCAGGCCCTGCTGGACTCCGACCACGAGGTGGTGCTCGTCGTCACTCACCCCAAGAGCGACCACGCCTACGAGAAGATCTGGGACGACTCGGTCGCCGAGCTCGCCGACAAGCACGGCGTCCCGGTGCTGCTGCGCTACCGGCCCGACGACGAGGAGCTGCTGCGCGCGCTGCGCGAGGCGGAGCCGGACATCATCGTCGCCAACAACTGGCGGACCTGGCTGCCGCCGGAGATCTTCGATGCCCCGCCGCACGGCACGCTCAACGTCCATGACTCGCTGCTGCCGGCGTACGCGGGCTTCTCCCCGCTGATCTGGGCTCTGATCAACGGGGAGGAGGAGGTCGGCGTCACCGCGCACCGGATGAACGCCGAGCTGGACGCGGGCGACGTCGTGCTGCAGCGGGCCGTGCCGGTGGGGCCGGGCGACACCGCGACCGACCTGTTCCACAGGACGGTCGACCTGATCGGGCCGATCGTGCGCGACGCGCTCGACCTGATCGCCTCCGGCCGGGCGCAGTGGGTCCCGCAGGACCGCAGCAGGGCGAGCTTCTTCCACAAGCGGTCCGTCGAGGACAGCCGGATCGACTGGGACTGGCCGGCGGAGGACCTGGAGCGGCTGGTGCGCGCCCAGTCGGACCCGTATCCCAACGCCTTCACCCATCACCGCGGAGAGCGGATCCGGATCGTGTCGGCGGCGGTGTCGCAGGCCTGCTACGGCGGCACCCCGGGGCGCGTCTTCATCCGCGAGGGGGACGGGGTGGTCGTCGTCGCCGGCGCGGACGCCCGGAGCGGCCGGAGGCGCGGGCTGGTCGTCAAGCGGCTGCGGACCGAGGACGGCACGGAGTACGCGGCCGGCGACTACTTCCGGACCATGGGCGGCTATCTCACCGCGCAGCCATGAGCCGCGCCGTGCGGTGGTGGGCCGCACCGCACGGTGGTGGGCCGCGCCGCACGGGGGCGCGGTCAGCCGGCCGTCCCGGCGGCCGTCCCGACGCCCCGGGCGTCGTGGTGGCGGCCCATCGGGATGATCAACGGTGTGCCGCTGACCGGGTCGGTCGTGACCTGGCAGCGCAGATCGAAGATCTCCTCCACGGTCCGCGCGGTGATGACGTCGGCCGGGGCCCCCTCGGCAACGATGTGGCCGGCCTTCATGGCGATGACGTGGTCGGCGTACCGGCAGGCCTGGTTGAGGTCGTGGAGGACCATCACGATCGTACGGCCCTCGCGCCGGTTGAGGTCGGTGATCAGGTCCAGGACGTCGATCTGGTGGGCCAGGTCCAGATAGGTCGTCGGCTCGTCCAGCAGCAGCACCGCGGTGCCCTGGGCGACGGCCATGGCGATCCAGGCGCGCTGGCGCTGGCCGCCGGAGAGCTCGTCGACCGCGCGGTCGGCGAGGTCGGTCATCCCGGTGGCGGCCAGCGCGCCGTGGACGGCCTGCTCGTCGGCCTTCGACCACTGCCGCCACCAGGTCTGGTGCGGTGAGCGGCCGCGGTTGACCAGGTCGACGACGGTCAGCCCCTCGGGGGCCACCGGCGTCTGCGGCAGGATGCCCAGGCGCTGGGCCAGCTCCCTGGTGGGGATGGACTGCAGGGCGCGGCCGTCGAGCCGGACGCTCCCCTGACGCGGCGCGAGCAGCCGGGCCAGGGCCCGCAGCAACGTGGACTTGCCGCAGGCGTTGGCGCCGACGATGGCGGTGATGCGGCCCGGCGGGACGACCAGGTCGAGATCCTCCACGACCAGCCGGTTGTCGTACGCCAGGTGCAGGCCGCTCGCCCGCAGGTCCGGGTCGGGGGTCGACATGCGTTCAGCCTCCTGAGCCCGCGCGGTTGGCGCGGATGAGTAGCCAGAGCAGGACCGGTGCGCCGAGGACGCCGGTGACGATTCCGACCGGCAGTTCCATGCCGGAGATCAGCGTGCGCGCGATGAGGTCGCCGGAGAGCACGACCAGGGCTCCGGTCAGTCCCGAGGCGACCGGGGGCGGCCAGGCGGTGCCGGCCAGCCGCTGGGCGATCTGCGGCGCGGCGAGTGCCACGAAGGCGATCGGCCCGGCGGCCGCGGTGCCGAAGGCGATCAGCCCGACGCCCGTCAGCAGCACGGCGAGGCGGACCGGCTGCACGGGGGTGCCGAGGCCGGCGGCGACGTCGTCGCCGAGCTGGAGCGTGCGCATCAGGCGGCCCAGCGCCAGTGCCGCCGGCACCAGCACCGCCATGACGACGGCGAGCGGGACCGCCTGCTCCCAGGCGCGGCCGTTGAGGTTGCCCACCAGCCATCCGACGGCGGCCTGCGCCTCGAACCGTCCGCCGCTGGCCACCAGGTAGTCGGTGGCGCTGGTACAGATCCACGAGATCCCGATGCCCACCAGGACGATCCGGTAGCCGGTGGTGCCGCGCCTCCAGGCGAGCAGGTAGACGACCAGCGCGGTGGCCAGCGCGCCGAGCAGTCCGAGCGTCTGGGTGCCGAGGCCGCCGTCCCAGCCGAGCACGATGCCGGCGACCACGGCGGTGCCGGCGCCCTCGATGAGGCCGATCATGTCCGGGCTGGCCAGCGGGTTGCGGGTCATCGTCTGGAACAGCGCGCCGGAGACGGCGAAGGCGATGCCGACCAGCAGCCCCACCACGGCGCGCGGCAGCCGCAGCTCCCGGACGACGATCAGGGTGCCGGGGTCGCCGGAGCCGGCCAGCGCCCTCATCACGGCGGGCAGGCCGATCGGGTAGTCGCCGACCGAGATCCCCCAGCAGAAGACCAGGAAGACGGCGGCGGCGAGCGCCGCGCACACCGTGACCAGCCGGGGCCGCAGGATCCCGGAGACGGGTGGTACGGCCAGCCGGAAGGTCCGGTGGGAGCGGGCCGGGACTGTGTCGCCGGGGCGAGGGGAGATCCGCCAGGGGCGCGGGGACGACGGGCGGGCCACGTTCACACCTCCGCGAGACGACGGCGGCGGACCATGGCGATGAAGAACGGGCCGCCGATGAAGGCGACCAGGACCCCGGCCTGGATCTCGGCGGGCCGGGCGAGGAGGCGTCCGGCGATGTCCGCGACGAGGAGCAGGCAGGGGGCGAGCACCGCCGACAGCGGCAGCAGCCAGCGGTGGTCGGGCCCCAGGCCGGCGTACTGGGCGAGGACCCGGGCGATGTGCGGGACCACCAGCCCGAGGAAGACGACCGGGCCGATGACCGCCACCGCCCCGCCGGTCAGCAGGGTGACCGCGGCCACGCCCTGGAGCCGTACGAGACCGAGCCGCCGCCCCAGCGAGGCGGCCACGTCGTCGCCGAGGGCCAGGCTGTTGAGCGTGGGCGCGCAGGCCAGCGCGAGCACCGCGCCGGCGGCGACGAACGGCAGGATCCGGAGCACCGCGTCGCCGTCCTGACCGGCGAGCGAGCCGGCCGACCAGAAGCGGTAGCGGTTGAGCGCGTCCGGGTCGGTCAGCACGACGGCGCTGGTGAGCGAGGTCAGCAGGGCGGTCACGGCGACCCCGGCGAGGGCGAGCTTGACCGGCGTCAGGCCGGAGCGTCCCAGCTTGCCCAGCAGGAAGACCAGGACGCTGGCGACGAGCGCGCCCGCGAACGCGGACCAGATGTAGCCGAGCAGCGAGCCGATCCCGAGCACCGCGACCGACAGCACGATCGCGAAGGCCGCGCCGGCGCTGACGCCCAGCAGGCCGGGGTCGGCGAGCGGGTTGCGGGTCAGCGCCTGCATGAGCGCGCCGGACAGCCCGAGGGCGGCGCCGGCCGTGAGCCCCAGCGCGGTGCGCGGCACGCGCACCGACCAGATGACGTTCTCGATGAGCCGGCTGTGCGGGTGGCCGGACAGCGTCCGTATGACCTGGTCAAGGGGGATGCTCAGAGCGCCGAGCGCGATCGACAGCAGGCAGAGTGCGACGAGGAGGGCGCCGAGCAGCGCCACCAGGAGGGCCGGGCGGAGCCCCTCGCCACGGATCATCGAGCTGTCTCCACTTTGCGACTTCCTTAGGTTAGGCAGACCTTAACTTTAACGTCCAGTGTGGTTGATCCCCTCTTTGTGAGGGTCTACTAATTTAGGTAATGCTTACCTTAGTATGTGGCGGTCGCGGCTCGGTTGAGCCGATTCCGTACAGCTTGGGAGGCGCGGTCGACTGTGTCTGCTATCGAAGAAGCGACGGCTGATGAGGCGGTGGCGTACTGGCGCCGGCAGCTCGCTCCGCTCCCGCAGGAAACAGCCCTTCCGGTCGACTTCCCCTATCCGCTGCTGCCCGCCGAGGAGCGCCGGACGCGCAGCCGCGCGCTCGCCGTCGCCGCGCCCGAGGCGTCCCTGCTCGCCGCGTACGTCGCGCTGCTGCACCGCTACGCGGGCGCGGCGGACGTCAGCGTCGGCTACGACGGGCTGCCGGTCCGCGTCGGGCTGAGCGGTGAGATGAGCTTCGGCGAGCTGGTCCGGCGCGTGGCCGACGCCTGCGAGCAGGCGCGGGCGCACCGGCTCCCGCTGTCCGCTCTCGTGGCCGAGCTGCGGCCGGAACCCACCCGCGGCGGCGGGCTGCTGTTCAACGTGGGCTTCGGCACCGGCGCCACGGCGGGGGAGAGCGCCGGCCCGCTGGATGTGTCCGTGGACGTCTCGGCGGGACAGGCGCGGGCGACCTACCGCCCGGACCTGTTCGAGGCCGCGACCGTCGACCGGCTGCTGGGCCACTACGAGACGCTGCTGGCCGACGGCCTGGCCCGGCCGGAGACCCCCGTCGGCGAGCTGGAGCTGCTGGGCGCCGGGGAACGGCACCGGATCCTCGTCGAATGGAACGACACCGGCCACTCCGTCCCGCCGCTCACCTGGCCGGAGATGTTCGCCGAGCAGGTCCGCGGGCGGCCGGAGTCCGTCGCCCTCGTGTTCGAGGACGTCTCGCTCACCTACGCCGAGCTGGACGAGCGCGCCAACCGGCTGGCCCACGCGCTGATCGCCCGCGGCGCCGGGCCCGAACGGGTGGTGGCCCTCGCCCTGCCCCGGTCGGCCGAGCTGATCGTCGCCGAGGTGGCCGTCCTGAAGTCCGGCGCCGCCTACCTGCCGCTGGACACCGACTACCCGGCCGACCGCGTCGCCTACATGCTGGCCGACGCCGCGCCCGTCTGCCTGGTCACCACCGCCGACACGGCGGCCGACATCCCCGGGCACGCCGGCACGGAGCCGCTGGTCCTCGACGCGCCGGAGACGGAGCGGGAGCTGTCCGCCCGCCCGGACCACGACCCGACGGCGGCCGACCGGGGACCGCTGTCGGTCCTCAACGCGGCATACGTGATCTACACCTCCGGCTCCACCGGCCGCCCCAAGGGCGTCGTGCTGTCCCACGCGGGCGTCGCCAAGCTGGTGGCCACCCAGAGCGAGCGATTCGGCGTCGGGCCCGACAGCCGTGTCCTGCAGTTCGCCTCGCCCGGCTTCGACGTGGCCTTCTGGGACCTGTGTCTGGGTCTGCTCTCCGGCGGCCGCCTCGTCGTCGTGCCGGCCGAGCGCCGGGTGCCCGGCGCGCCGCTGGCCGACTACGCCAACGCCAACGGCATCACCTTCATGATCCTGCCCCCGGCCCTGCTGGCCGCCATGCCGGACGACGTCCTGCTGCCGCCCGCCGCCACCCTGCTGGCCGGCACCGAACGCGTCTCGCCCGAGCTGGTCGGCCGCTACGCGCGCGGCCGGATGATGTTCAACGCCTACGGCCCGACCGAGGCGACCACCAACTCCACCCTCGGCCTGTGCGACCCCGACATCCCCTCCGGCTCCATCGTGCCCATCGGCGGTCCCGACCCGGGCACCCGGGCCTACGTGCTCGACAGCCGTCTCAAACCCGTCCCCGCCGGGGCCACGGGCGAGCTGTACCTCGGTGGCGCGGGGCTGGCGCGCGGCTATCTCGGGCGGCCGGGCCTGACCGCCGAGCGGTTCGTCGCCGACCCCTTCGGGGCGCCGGGGGAACGGCTGTACCGCACGGGTGACCTGGTGCGCTGGAAGCCCGACGGGCGGCTGGAGTTCCTCGGCCGCGCCGACTCGCAGGTGAAGATCCGCGGCTTCCGGATCGAGCCCGGCGAGATCGAGTCCGTGCTGCGGGGGCACCCGGCCGTGGACCAGGTCACGGTCGTGGTCCGCGAGGACCGGCCCGGAGACCGGCGGCTGGCCGCCTACGTCGTCCCGTCGCTGGAGGCCGGGGCGGGCCACGACGAGGCCGGGCAGGTGGAGGAGTGGAAGGGCCTGCACGAGCTGCTCTACTCCGCCGCCGGCGCCGAGGGCTTCCAGGAGAACTTCGCGGGCTGGAACAGCATGTACGACGGCCTGCCCATCCCGGTGGAGGAGATGCGGCAGTGGCGGGAGGCCACGGTCGGCCTCATCGAGGAGTTGGGGCCGCGCCGGGTGCTGGAGATCGGCGTCGGCAGCGGGCTCATCCTCTCCCGCGTCGCGCCCGGCTGCGAGACCTACTGGGGCACCGACCTCTCCGAGGAGGCGGTACGGGCGTTGCGCGGCCAGGTCGACGCGGTGGCGGACCTGGCCGCCCGGGTGGAGCTGCGCGCCCAGCCCGCCCACGACGTCACCGGGCTGCCCGAGGGCTTCTTCGACACCGTCGTCGTCAACTCCGTCGCCCAGTACTTCCCGAGCGCCGCCTACCTGGCCGACGTGCTGCGCAAGGCCGGGACGCTGCTGGCCCCCGGCGGCCGGGTGCTCGTCGGCGACGTGCGGAACCTGCGCCTGCTGCGCTGCCTGCGGGCGGCCGTCGAGACCCGGCGCGGCGCCGACCCGCAGGACAAGCAGGCCCTGCGGGCGGCCGTCGAGCGGTCCGTGGCGTGGGAGGGCGAGCTGCTGCTCGACCCCGACTTCTTCGCGGCGCTGGAGGACTTCGAGGCCGACATCCGCGTCAAGCGCGGCACCTGCCACAACGAGCTGACCCGCTACCGCTACGACGTGGTGCTGCGCAAGCGGGACACCGCCACCGTGCCGGGTGGCGCCGGGGCGCCGGCCCCGGTGGGCGCCGAGGAGACCCGCCGGGTCGGCCCGGGTCCGGAGGAGACCGGCGGGACCGAGCTCGGCGGGGAGGATGCCGGCCGGGTCGGCCCGGGTCCGGAGGAGGCCGGCCGGACCGAGCCCGGCGAGGAGGAGATCCGCTGGGCCGACCTCGACGACCTCGACGACCTCGACGGCCTGGACGGTCTGGACGCGCTCGACGCGCGCCTGACCGGCCGCCCCGCCCTGCTCCGGGTCACCGGCGTGCCCAACGTCCGGCTCGCCGAGGACCTCGCCGCACTGGGCGCCCTCGAGGACAGCAGCCGTCCCGCCGCCCGGACCGGCGGCGCCGACCCCGAGACGCTGCACGCCCTCGGCGCCCGGCACGGCTACCGCGTGACCGTCACCTGGAACGGCCACGCCGACGACGGCGCCCTCGATGTGGTCTTCGCCGCCGGGGACACGCCGTCCGGCGGCCTGTACCGCCCGGCCGGCGGCTTCCCGCACGCCAACCGGCCCGCGCCGTTCCGGGACGTCGCCAGCCTGATGAAGGCCCTGCGCTCGTACGCGGCCGGGTGGCTGCCCGAGTACATGATCCCCTCCGCCTTCGTCCCCCTCGTCCGGCTCCCGGTCACCCCGAGCGGCAAGCTCGACGGCGCCGCGCTCCCGGCCCCCGACTACGCCGCCCTCAGCTCCGGCCGTGCCCCGCGCGACGCTCGCGAGGAACTG
>NZ_JBSFPS010000347.1:0-9250 GCF_053588315.1 Streptosporangium sp. NPDC003464
GGCCGCCCGCAGGCCCGCCGGGACCCTGGACGCCGTGGCCGCCAAGGGCTGGCGCCGGGTCACCCGGGCCTACGACAGGGCCCGGGCCGTCGAGGCCCCCGCCGAGCACGAGCAGGCCATGCACGACGTGCGCAAGGCGGCCAAGCGGGCCCGCTACACCGCCGAGGCGCTCGGGATGCAGAAGCTCGCCAAGCAGGCGGAGTCCGTACAGGAGGTGCTGGGCGCGCACCTGGACGGCGTCGTCGCACAGGGTCGGCTGGCGGCCGAGGCCGAGACCGCCAGGCTGGCCGGGGAGGACACCTTCACCTACGGCGTGCTGACCGGCCTGGAACGGGCCGAGGCCGAGCGCGCCTTCGAGGAGTTCCCCCGCATCTGGGCCGAGACCACGCAGGCCGTCGACAAGCTCCTGTGAGCCCGGCGGGGCCCGCCGCGGCGACCGGAAACGTCCGCCGCCCCGCCCGGCGCCCCGGCCGGTACGGCTAGGTGAGGTAGCGGTCCATGCCGACGATCCGGCCGGCGGTGTGGTGCAGCACCATGAACGCGCCCTTGCGCAACTGCACGTCTCCCGGCCGGTCGCTGACCCCGGCGATCAGCTCGGGCAGCACCTTGCCGTGGCTGCACAGCGCCGTGGGCCGGTCAGTGGCCAGGGCCTTGGAGACCAGGCGCAGGGCGGCGCGGGGCTCGTAGTGGGTCTCCGACAGCAGGCGCTCGCGGCGGATCTCCAGACCGCTCCGCCCGGCGTACGGTTCCAGGGTCTGCACGCACCGTTTGCTGGGGGAGCTGATCAGCTCGGTGGGGTGGTAGCCGGACAGCACGTCCGCGAGCACCTCGGCCTGCATCCTGCCGGCCTCGTCGAGCGGCCGCTCGTCGTCGTCGCCCTCCCAGTCCTGGCGTGACCCGGCCAGGCCGTGCCGGACCAGGACGAGCGGCGTGGTCTCCAGCGGCACCGCGGTGAGCGCGCGGAGCAGCCCGGCGTCCCACTCGTAGGTCAGCCGCCGCCTGGCCTCCTTCACCGGCAGCCAGACCACCTCGTCGACCTCCTCCACCGCGGTGTGGCGGTCCCCGGAGACGGCCCGGGCCGCCCAGTAGTCGACGCGCTTGAGCCGCTTGCCCTTCAGATAGTGGATGGGCGGCAGCGACCGGCCGAGCAGGGCGGTGATCCCCGTCTCCTCGGCCACCTCGCGCAGCGCCCCGGCGATGACGTGCTCGCCGGGCTTCAGCTTCCCCTTCGGGAACGTCCAGTCGTCGTACTTCGGCCGGTGGACGAGCGCGACCTCGGGTGCGGACTCCGGGCCCCGCCAGACCACCGCCCCGGCGGCGCGGATCATGTCTGTCGGATGGACGTCCAGCTCAGTCATCAATCGTCCTCCACCTCCGCGTGCCGATCAGATGGGTCTGCAGGTCCTCGCCGCCGCGCCGGGACCACGTCCCGTCCGAGTTGAGCCACCAGGTGGAGGTCTCCTCCGACATCGCCCGGTCGAGGAGGTCGCTGAGATAGACCCGCTGCTGCTGGCTGGTGACCTTGACCAGCGCCTCCACCCGGCGGTCCAGGTTGCGGCGCATCAGGTCCGCGCTGCCGATCCAGATCTCCGGCCTGCGCCCGCGTCCGAACTCGTAGATCCGTGAATGTTCGAGGAAGCGGCCCAGCACGCTCCTGACCCGGATGTTCTCCGACAGCCCCGGGACGCCCGGCCGCAGCGTGCACACCCCGCGCACCCACAGGTCGACCGGGACGCCGGCCTGGGAGGCGTGGTAGAGCGCGTCGATGATCGGCTCGTCCACCAGGGAGTTCGTCTTCATCCTGATGCCGGCCGGCCGCCCCGCCCGCTGGTGGGCGGTCTCCCGCTCGATCCTGGCCAGCAGCCCGCCGCGCATCGAGTGCGGGGCGACCAGCAGCCGCCGGTAGGCCGAGTGGTTGGAGTATCCGGTCAGGTGGATGAACAGGTCGGTGACGTCCTCGCCGACGAGCGGGTCGGCGGTGAGCAGCCCCAGGTCCTCGTAGACCCGGGCGGTCTTGGGGTTGTAGTTGCCGGTGCCGATGTGGCAGTAGCTGCGCAGCTCGCCGGAGGGCTCCTGCCGTACGACGAGGGCCAGCTTGCAGTGGGTCTTCAGCCCCACCACCCCGTAGACCACGTGACAGCCGGCCCGCTCCAGCTTGCGCGCCCAGCTGATGTTGGCGTGCTCGTCGAACCGCGCCTTGATCTCCACCACCACGACGACCTGCTTGCCGCCCTCGGCCGCGTCGATCAGCGCGTCCACGATCGGCGAGTCACCGCTGGTCCGGTAGAGCGTCTGCTTGATGGCCAGCACGCTCGGGTCGGCCGCCGCCTGCTCGATGAAGCGCTGCACGCTCGTGGAGAAGGAGTCGTAGGGGTGGTGCAGCAGCACGTCCCGCTCGCGGAGCACCGCGAAGATGTCGTCCTCGACGTGGACGACCTCAGCGGGCACGAAGGGACGGAAGCTCAGCTCGCCCCGGTCCAGGTCGGCGATCGCGTGCAGCCCGGTCAGGTCCAGCGGGCCGGGCAGCCGGTAGATCTCGTGCTCGGCCACCCCCAGCTCGTCCACCAGCAGGTCGAGCACCTCGGGAGTGATGGTGTCCTCGACCTCCAGCCGGACCGGCGGGCCGAAGCGGCGTTTGAGCAGCTCCCGCTCCAGCGCCTGCATGAGGTTCTCGGTGACGTCCTCGTCCACGTCCAGGTCCTCGTTGCGGGTCACCCGGAAGACATGGTGCTCGACGACCTCCATGCCCTTGAAGAGCTGGCCGAGATGGGCGGCGATCACCTCTTCGAGCGGGACGAAGCGGTCCTTGGAGGCCGCCACGAACCGGGGGAGCTGGCTGGGCACCTTCACCCGGGCGAACACGGTGTGACCGGTCGCGGGGTTGCGTACCGTCACGGCCAGGTTGAGCGACAGGCCGGAGATATAGGGGAAAGGGTGGGCGGGGTCGACGGCCAGCGGCGTCAGCACCGGCCGGATCCGCTCCCGGAACAGCTTGCGCATCTCGGTGCGCTCGTCCCGGCCGAGGTCCTCCCAGCGGGTGATCTCGATGCCCTCGGTGGCCAGCTGCGGGCAGAGCCGCTCGTGGAAACAGGCCGAGTGCCGCTGCGCGAGGTCGTCGGCTATGGCGGCGATCCTGGCCAGCTCCTCGCGGGGCTTCAGCCCGCTCTTGGTCCGCAGCAGCAGGCCGGTGGCCATCCGCCGTTTGAGGCCGGCCACCCGCACCCGGAAGAACTCGTCCAGGTTGCTGGCGAATATCGCCAGGAACCTGACCCTCTCCAACAGCGGCAGGGACGGATCCTCCGCCAGTTCGAGAACCCGCTGATTGAACTGCAACCAGCTCTCCTCGCGGTTGAGGAAGCGTTCTTGTGGAAGGGGCAGTCCTTCGGTGACGGGGTGCGCGGGTTCGGCGGACATATGACCAGAATGCCCGCTTTGGTTGAACAGAACGTTAATTTCGGCTCAACGGCCGCTGTTGCTTACTCGCTTGATTCAAGTTTGTCTTGTCCCTCGCCCGCGCGCTCGGCGAGTCTGGCCTGCCGGACGGCGTCCCGGTCGGCGGCCTTCGCCTCCCGGACCCGGATCTTCTCCTGCTCCCTGAGCTCGCGCTCACGGACCTTCTCCTGCTCCCTGAGCAGCCGCTCCTGCTCCTTGAGTTCGCGTTCGCGGGCCTTCTCCAGCTCACGCTGCTCCCGCAGCCGCGCCTTCTCCTGATCCCGGGCCAGTTTCTCCGCCTCGCGCTGCTCGCGTTCGCGGATCTTCTCCTGCTCCTTGAGCTCGCGTTCGCGGGCCCTGCTCATCTCCCGCAGTTCCTTGTCGGTCGGCCGCGGCGGCAGCGGCGCCCGCCGCTGCTCCGGGCCGCGGGAGGAGCCGGTCAGGCGGGGGCGCGGATCGAGCCCGACGAGACCGTTCCAGGCCAGGTTGACCAGGTGCGCGGCGACCTCCTCGCGAGGGGGCTTGCGCACGTCCAGCCACCACTGCCCGGTCAGCGCCACCATGCCCACCAGCATCTGCGCGTACATCGGCGCCAGCTCCGGGGCGTAGCCCCGCCCCTTGAACTCGTCGGCCATCACGTCCTCGACCTGGCTGGCGATGTCGTTGATCAGGCTGGCGAACGTGCCCGTCCCGGAGGCGGCGTGCGAGTCGCGGACCAGGATCCGGAAGCCCTCGCTGTTCTCCTCCACGTAGGCCAGCAGCGCCAGGGCGGCCCGCTCCAGTTTGATCAGCGCGTGCGAGGCCGACAGCGCCTCCGTCACCAGGGCCAGCAGCTTCTGCATCTCCCGGTCGACGACGACCGCGTAGACGCCCTCCTTGCCGCCGAAATGCTCGTAGACCACCGGCTTCGAGACGTTCGCGGTCGCGGCGATCTCCTCGACCGACGTGCCGTCGAACCCCTTCTCCGCGAACAGGGTCCTGCTGATCTGGATCAGCTGCTCCCGGCGTTCCTTGCCTGACATGCGTCGTCGGGGTTCGCTCACGGTTCTAATAATGGCGCTCCCCGGCTGTGAAGCGGGAACCGCGCCCCGGGCCGCCGGGGCGGTCCCGGTGGGAGCTCCGGGTGGCGCCGGCGTCGCACGGGCCGCCGGAGCGGCCTCCGTGGGAGCGTCGGGCTGCATGAGCAGTGTGCGGGCCGCCGGGGCGGCCCCGGTGGGACCGTCAGGCGGCAATGCGCTTCGCCGCCAGCCGCTCGGGGGTCGGCCAACGGACGTCATAGGCCCAGCCGGCCTTCTCGAACCAGCGGATCACACCCGCGCTAAGATCGATCTGGCCCTTGAGCGCGCCGTGCCGGGCGCAGGTCGGGTCGGAGTGGTGCAGGTTGTGCCAGGACTCGCCGAACGAGGGGATGGCCAGCCACCAGACGTTGCGCGACTTGTCACGCGACTCGAAGACCTCCTCGCCGAAGACGTGGCAGATGGAGTTGATCGACCAGGTCACGTGGTGCAGCAGCCCGATCCGGACCAGCGTGCCCCAGAAGAAGCCGGTCACCATGCCCCACCAGGACCAGGTCAGCAGGCCGCCGAGGAGGGCGGGGAGCACCAGCGAGGTGATCGCCATCACCGGGAAGAACTTGTGCAGCTTGACGATGTCGGGGTCCTTGACCAGGTCCGGGGCGTACTTCTCCCGGTTGGCGCGGTCGGTCTCGAACAGCCAGCCCATGTGCGCCCAGAGCAGTCCCTTGGACACGGCCCGGAAGCCGGTCCCGAACCGCCACGGCGAGTGCGGGTCGCCCTCCTTGTCGGAGAACTTGTGGTGCTTGCGGTGGGTGGCCACCCAGTCGAGCACCGACATCTCCAGGGAGAGGCTGCCCGCGATGCCCAGCGCGATCTTCAACGGCCGCTTGGCCTTGAACGAGCCGTGGGTGAAGTGGCGGTGCAGGCCGACGGTCACGCCCAGCCCGGTGATCACGTAGAGGACGCCGGCGATCACGACGTCGCTCCAGCCCATGCCCCAGCCCCACGCGAACGGGACGGCGGCGATCAGAGCGATCAGCGGCGCGGCCACGACCACCCCGAAGGTGATGATCTCGGGCCTGGTCTTCGGCTCGGGGTCGGCGTCTGGTTTGGGGCCCGGAGCAGGGCGATCTGCGATGACGGTCATGCGCTACCTCGCGGAGGCTCGGTGAGTAAGGGTGAGGTTATGCCTGGCTACGCCACCGTAACCTACGCCATCGTAAGTTAGGAATCCCTAAGCATCGAATGGAGGGAAGCTCACTCTCACCGGGAGATCCCGTAGTGGTTTCGTATCTTGTCTACCACCGGTTTGACCTGCTAAACGGCGCGCCCGGTGTCCGTGCGCGGACCCCTGCTCCCACCTGCCCCACAGGACTCTCGCCCACCTGCCCCGCAGGGCTCCCGTCCCGTACGGCGGCGCCCGCGTCCGCCCGTGCGACGGCGCCCGTGTCCGCCCGTGCGGCGGCGCGTTCCCGCACGGCGTCCGGCCGGGGCCGCGCGGCACGGGCGTTCTCTCCCCGTCTGATCGCCTCCGTGGTCGACAGACACCCAAATCGAGGCGCGTTCGATATCAAGGGCTCGGTATCGTAGGGGGGCCGGGCACTCGGGCCCCGTCCGAGCCGCCAGGCTGATCCGGCATTGGGTAATTGGCAGCCCGCAAGGTTTTGGTCCTTGTTGTCCAGGTTCGAGTCCTGGTGCCGGAGCCATCATCTCTGTCCGTTTTATTGTTCGGGCTGGTCGGCTGGGTGGGTTCCCGGTGGGGAAGGTATCCTCACGTTGTCGAGTGGGTGACCGGACGATGCCCTCGTGGTAGCCATCCGGCATCCCGCTTTGTCATGTCTCAGCCGCGACGCCGAGGGAGCCTCGTCCGTGAGTGTGCCGCGCCCGGCCGCCGTCATCGTCCTTGCCGCAGGTGAGGGCACCCGGATGAAGTCGAAAACACCCAAGATCTTGCATGAGCTGTGCGGCCGCACCCTGGTCGACCACATGCTCACCGCCGCTCGAGGTCTCGAACCCGAGCGGCTCATTGTTGTCATAGGCCATGAGAGGGAGCGCGTCCAGTCGCACCTGACGCGGACCAGCCCCGACGCCCAGGCCGTGGTGCAGGCCGAGCAGCGGGGGACCGGCCACGCCGTCAGGGTCGTGCTGGAGAAGGCCGGCAGCATCGACGGCACCGTCCTGGTGACCTACGGCGACACGCCGTTGCTGCGCACCGAGACCCTCGCCACGCTGCTGGAGCGGCACGAGCGCGACCGCAACGCCGTCACCGTGCTCACCGCCGAGGTCCCCAACCCGTACGGCTACGGCCGGATCATCCGTGACACCACGGGGGCCGTCCTGGAGATCGTCGAGGAGAAGGACGCCAGCCCCGAGCAGCGGGCGATCCGGGAGATGAACTCCGGCGTCTACGCCTTCGACGGGGCCCTGCTGGCCGACGCGGTCAAGCGGGTGTCGGCCTCCAACGTCCAGGGTGAGGAATACCTCACCGACGTCCTGTCCATCCTGCGGGAGGACGGTCACCGGGTGGGCGCGCACATCGCGGCCGACTACGTCGAGGTGGAAGGCGTCAACGACCGGGTGCAGCTCGCCTTCGCCCGCAAGGTGCTCAACACCCGGCTGCTGGAGACCCACATGCGCGCGGGGGTCACGGTCATCGACCCGGCCACCACCTGGGTGGACGTCGACGTCACCCTGGAACAGGACGTGGTGCTCCACCCGGGCACCCAGCTGCACGGCCGTACGGCCGTCGCCGAGGGCGCCGAGATCGGCCCGGCCGCCACGCTGACCGACACGGTCGTCGGCGAGGGCGCGCTGGTCCGCAACGCCGTCTGCGTCGAGGCCGAGATCGGCCCCGAGGCGCTGGTGGGACCCTACGCCTACCTGCGGCCGGGCACCGTGCTCGCCCGCAAGGCCAAGGCCGGGACCTACGTCGAGATGAAGAACGCCCAGGTGGGCGAGGGTGCGAAGGTTCCCCACCTGAGTTATGTCGGCGACGCCACGATCGGGGCGGGCTCCAACATCGGGGCCGCCTGTGTCTTCGTCAACTACGACGGAGTCGAGAAACACCACACGACGGTGGGCGAACACGTCCGGATCGGCAGCGACAACATGCTCGTCGCGCCGATCACCGTCGGGGACGGCGCCTACACCGCGGCGGGCTCGGTGCTCATCAACGACGTCCCGCCCGGGGCGATGGCGGTGGCCCGAGGCCAGCAGCGCAACATTGAAGGATGGGTCGCGCGCAGGCGCGCGGGCACCAAATCGGCCGAGGCGGCGCTGCGGGCCGCCGAGACCGGGAATCAGCAGGGGAGCAAGTCGTGAGTGGCATCAAGCAGACCGGTGAGAAGAACCTGATGTTCTTCTCCGGGCGCGCGCATCCGGATCTCGCGGAGGAGGTGGCCAGCCATCTCGGGGTGGAGATGACCCCCACCGCGCTGCGTGACTTCGCCAACGGTGAGATCTACGCCCGCTACCTGGAGTCGGTCCGGGGGTGTGACGCGTTCGTCATCCAGAGCCACACCGGCCCCATCAACAAGTGGATCATGGAGCAGCTGATCATGGTGGACGCGCTCAAGCGCGCCTCCGCCAAGCGGATCACCGTGATCATGCCGTTCTTCGGCTACGCCCGCCAGGACAAGAAGGGCCGGGGCCGCGAGCCCATCACCGCCCGTCTGATGGCCGACATGTTCAAGACCGCGGGCGCCGACCGGCTGATGTCGATCGACCTGCACACCTCCCAGATCCAGGGTTTCTTCGACGGCCCGGTGGACCACCTGTTCGCCATGCCGGTGCTGGTCAACTACCTCAAGGACAAGCTCGACCTGGAGACGACCACGATCGTCTCGCCCGACACCGGCCGGGTGCGGCTGTCGGAGCGCTGGGCCGACACGCTGGGCACCCCGCTGGCCTTCATCCACAAGCGCCGCGACCTCGACGTCGCCAACCAGGTGAAGGTGAGCGAGGTCGTCGGCAAGGTGCGCGGCCGCACCTGTGTACTGATCGACGACATGATCGACACCGCGGGCACGATCTGCAAGGCGGCCGACGCGCTGTACGAGCAGGGCGCCACCAACGTGCTCGTGGCCGCCACGCACGCGGTGTTCTCCGACCCGGCGGTGGACCGGCTGAAGAACTCCAAGATCTCCGAGGTGATCGTCACCAACACCCTGCCGCTCGCCGAGGACAAGCGGTTCGACAAGCTCACTGTGCTGTCGATCGCCCCGCTGATCGCCCGTGCGATCACCGAGGTCTTCAGCGACGGCTCGGTGACGAGCCTGTTCGAAGGCGACAGCTGACCGCGTCCCGACCCGCGAGGGTGCGCCGGTGGCCGGACCGAGCGGCGACGCGCGGCGTCGCGGACAACGCGAGGTAGGCCACCGGCCCTCAGCGCCCGGGCCGCGGCGCCCGCGACGCGCGGCGCCGCGGGCGCCAGGGCCGGAGCCCGGCGATATGCCGGTAGGCTGGTCAGGTTGAGTGCGTTCGTAACGCCTTCCGCTAGGGCGGGTGAGGGAGAACGCGCCTTTCCATCCGTCGAAGATCCCTAGGAGATCCGTCGTGTCCGAAGTAGTCATCAACGCCGAGTCGCGCACCGAGTTCGGCAAGGGCGCCGCCCGCAAGATCCGTCGCGAGCACAAGGTGCCCGTCGTCCTCTACGGACACGGCACGGACCCGCAGCACCTGTCCCTCCCGGGCCACGAGCTCCTGCTCGCCCTGCGCACGCCGAACGTGCTGATCCGCCTCCAGGGCGCGGTCACCGAGCTGGCGCTGCCCAAGGGCGTCCAGCGTGACCCGATCAAGGGCTT
>NZ_JBSFPS010000348.1:0-9234 GCF_053588315.1 Streptosporangium sp. NPDC003464
GGCGGCGGTGCTGCTCGATGAGCTGCACATGGACGGCGACCGGCTGCTGCGCACCTCGCGCGACGGCCGGGCGGGCGCCAACGCCGGGGTCCTGGAGGACTACGCCGACCTGGCCGAGGGCCTGCTCACCCTGTACGGCGTGACCGGGGAGGTCCGCTGGTTCCACCGGGCCGGGACGCTGCTGGAGACCGTGCTCGACCGGTTCGCCGACGGCGCCGGCGGATTCTTCGACACCGCCGACGACGCCGAGCCGCTGTTCCGCCGCCCGCAGGACCCCACCGACAACGCGACCCCGTCGGGCCAGTCCGCCGCCGCCGGGGCGCTGCTGTCCTACGCGGCCCTGACCGGCTCGGCCAGGCACCGGGAGGCGGCCGAGGCGGCCCTCGGCCCGGTGACCCTCCTGGCCGACAAGCACGCGCGGTTCGCCGGGTGGGGGTTCGCGGTGGCCCAGGCCGCCGTCTCCGGTCCGGTCGAGGCCGCGATCGTGGGCCCGCCCGACGACCCGGCGACCTCGGCGCTGCACAGGACCGCCCTGCTGTCCACCGTCCCCGGCCTGGTCGTCGCGCTCGGCGCGCCCGGGTCGGCCGAGGTGCCGCTCCTCGCCGGCCGGGACCTGCTCGACGGCGCCCCGGCGGCCTACGTGTGCCGGGGGTTCGCCTGCAGGATGCCCGTCACCACCCCGGCCGGGCTACGGGCCGAGCTGGCGTCCTGAGGCGCCCGCGGAGGGCTTCCGTCGAGCTCCCGTCCTCAGGAGGGCTTCCGTCGAGCCGGCACCCTCACGGCCCCCCGTGGAGGGCTTCCGTCGAGCCGGCGTCCTGACGGCCCCTGTGGAGGGCTTCCGTCGAGCCGGCGTCCTCACCCGCCTTCCGCGGAAGGCTCCGTAAGGTGCCGCCGGGGCCCCTGACGGCCTGCGGAGACGGCTGAGCGGCCCCGCCCCGGCGTCCGGCCCGGACGCCGCCGGGCGTCTCCCCCCGGCGACGGAGACGGGACCGTCCCGGGGCCCGCGCTAACGGCCCGGGGCTCTGTCGAAGCCGTCGCCGGGAGGCTGTCCCTGGTCACCGGCGCCGCCGCCGTCCATGCCGTCTCCGGTCCCGCCGTCTCCGGTGCCGTCGCCGCCCGTGCCGTCACCGGTGCCGCCGCCCGTCCCGTCCGGGGACTGGCTCTGGTCGGGGGACGGGTCGGCCGTCGCGTCGGGGAGCGGCGTGGGCGTGGCGGTGTCGTAGCCGTCCCCGCCCCCGTCGCCGTAGTCGCGGTTGCCGGAGTCGTAACCGTCGTCATAGCCGTCGTCGTAGCCGTCGTAGGTGGAGTAACCGTAGTTGGACGGCTCGGCGAACTCCTTGACCGGCTTGCCCGACATCGCCTCGGCCATGAAGGCGCGCCAGATCTGGGCCGGGTAGGTCCCGCCGTACTGGGCGCTGCCGTTGACGACCACCGGCCTGTTGTCGTCACGGAACATGTCCACCGCGACCGCCAGCTGCGGGGTGAACCCGGCGAACCACACGGCCGCCGACTTGTCGGTGGTGCCGGTCTTGCCGGCCACCGGGCGGTCGTAGAGGCGGGCGGCCGAGCCGGTGCCCGCCTCGACGACCTGGGTCAGCGCGTAGGTGGCGTCGATGGCGGTCTGCTCGGTGAAGGCCCGCTCGCCCTTGACCTTGATCTTGGTGGTCCTGCCCTTGGCGTCGGTGACCGATCGGATCACGTGGGCGTCGCGGTGGACGCCCCCGGCGGCGAACGTGGCGAAGCCGGAGGCGTTCTGCACCGCGCTCACCGACGCCGTCCCCAGCGGCAGTGTGGGGAAGTCCGCCTGGCGGGCGAGCTGGTCGGCGGGGATGCCCACGCCCTCGGCGATCTTGGCGATCTTGTCCAGCCCGACCCGCTGCCCGAGGTCCACGAAGGCGGTGTTGACCGAGCTCTGGGTCGCCTTGACCAGGTTGACCTGGCCGTAGGAGTAGTTGCCCGAGTTGGGGATGCCCCTGTCGCCCGAGGTGACGTGCAGGGGCGAGTTGCCGTCCACGCGGGTGTCGAGGCCGAAGCCGTTGTTCAGGGCGGCCGCGAGCGCGTACGCCTTGAACGTGGATCCGGCCTGCACCTTGGCCGAGAAGGAGTTGTCGAACTTGTTGGCCTCGTAGCTGGGCCCGCCGTAGAAGGCCACGACCTCGCCGCTGGCGGGGTCGACGGCGGCCAGGCCGGTGCGGACCTTGGCCGAGGTGCCCTCGGGCAGGACCGAGGTGACGGCCCGCTCGGCGGCGGCCATCAGCCCCTTGTCGAAGGTCGAGACGATCTTCAGGCCGCCCTGGTTGATGGCCTCGTCGGTGTATCCCATGCGCTTGAGCTCGGCCGTCACCTGGTCGAGCATGTAGCCCTCCTGGCCCTTGGGCGCGAAGATCGCCTTGGGCTTCTTGAGGGTGGGGAAGGCGGTGGCGGCCGCCTGCTCGGGGGTCAGGGCCCCGGTCTGCACCATGCCGTCGATCACCGACTGCCAGCGCGCCCTGGCCGCCTCCAGGTCGGCGCCCCGGGGGTCGGCGAAGCGGGACGGCTGCTGGATCACCGCGGCGAGATAGGCGCCCTCCGCGACGGTCAGCCTGCCGACGTCCTTGCGGAAGTAGGCGTCGGCCGCCGCCTGGACCCCGTCGGCCCCCCGGCCGAAGTAGATCGTGTTGAGATACTGCTCCAGCACCCAGTCCTTCGACTTCGACTGGTCCACCTTCAGGGAGATCAGGACCTCCTTGAGCTTGCGGGCGACGGAGCGCTCCTGGCTGAGGCCGCTGTAGTAGTTGCGGACCATCTGCTGGGTGATCGTCGAGCCGCCCTGGAGCTGCTGGCCGGTGACCGTGGACCACATGGCGCGGAAGGTGCCCTTGAGGGAGACGCCCTTGTCCTCGTAGAAGGACCGGTTCTCGGCGGCGATGACCGCGTCCCTGACGCTCTCGGGGATCTGCGACAGGGCGACGCTCCTGCGGTTCACGCCCTGCTTGGCCAGCACGGTCTTGCCGTCGCGATAGTAGATCACCGAACCCTGCGCGGTGGCCCTGGGCTGCGTGCTGTCCGGGATCGGCGTCATGACCCACGCCACCCCGAAGAGGCCGATCATCGAGAGCACGGCGGCGCCGGCGACGACGAGCGCGATCCGCAGGACCCTCCGCCGCGGACCGCCCCTCTCCTGCCCCTTCTCCTGGCCTCTCTCCCGGCCCTTCAGCACGCCCGAACCCCCATCCACTCCGCATTCACCCCCCGTGAGCAGTGCGGACCGTAAGGGTAAACGATGGATAACGGTGTCTGAACCCCGCTTGGGATAGTACGGCTAGCTCTTCCCCTGGCGCGGTACATCGGCCACCAAAGGAAGGACCCGGTATGGCACGGGTGTGTCCAGCGCGATCACCGACGAGGTCCGGACCACCCCGCGAACGTCAACAATCAGGTCGATGACCCTCTGCAGATCGGCATTGCTGCGCGCCACCACACGGCAGTGCATGTCGTCGCCGCCGGTGATCGTGTGCACCTCCAGCACCTGGGGGATCGCCGCGAGCTGGTCGGCGACCGGGTCGTGCCCGCTGACCTGGCGGATCTGCAAAGTGACGAACGCGGTCACGTCGTAGCCGAGCGCGGCGGGGGCGATGTCGGGGCCGAAGCCGGTGATCACACCCCGGGCGGCCAGCCGGTCGAGACGGGCCTGCACGGTGCCCCTGGCGACACCGAGCCGCCGGGAGCACTCCAGCACGCCGAGCCTGGGCTCCCCCGCCAGCAGGGCGATGAGCCGGGCGTCGAGTTGATCAATCGTCATGATGTACAGGCACTCCGGTGGAACAGGCGGACAGATATACAAATTGTCCACTAATTCAAGTGACTGTTGCACAACCAGCCCATCAATACAGAGGGTGTGCGTATGAGCGACATCTTTCCCGTGAACGGTATGGACGCGGTGGTCTTCGCCGTCGGCAACGCCAAGCAGGCCGCCCACTACTACTCCAGCGCCTTCGGCATGAAGCTGGTGGCCTACCGAGGCCCGGAGAACGGCAGCCGTGACGAGGTGGCCTATGTCCTCACCTCCGGCAGCGCCCGGTTCGAGTTCCGCGGCGCGGTACGGCCCGGCACCGGCGTCGCCCGTCACGTGGCCGAGCACGGCGACGGCGTGATCGACCTGGCCATCGAGGTCCCGGACGTGGAGGCGGCCTACGCCCACGCGCTGGCCCAGGGCGCCCAGGGCCTGGCCGAGCCGTACACGCTGGAGGACGACCACGGCAAGATCGTGCTCGCGGCGATCGCCACCTACGGCGAGACCCGGCACACCCTGGTCGACCGGTCCAACTACAGCGGCCCCTACCTGCCCGGCTACGCCGCCGCGGAGCCCATCGTCGCGGCCCCCGACGTGAAGAACGGCCGCCTGTTCCAGGCCATCGACCACTGCGTCGGCAACGTCGAGCTCGGCAAGATGGACGAGTGGGTGGAGTTCTACAAGCGGGTCATGGGCTTCACCAACATGGCGGAGTTCGTCGGCGACGACATCGCCACCGAATACTCGGCCCTGATGTCCAAGGTGGTCGCCGACGGCACCCGCAAGGTGAAGTTCCCGCTCAACGAGCCGGCGATCTCCAAGAAGAAGTCGCAGATCGACGAGTATCTGGAGTTCTACGGCGGCCCGGGCGTCCAGCACATCGCGCTGGCCACCAACGACATCCTCAGCACCGTCGACCACATGCGCGCGGCCGGGGTGCAGTTCCTCGACACGCCCGACTCCTACTACGACGACCCGGAGCTGCGCGCCCGCATCGGCCAGGTCCGCGCCCCGATCGACGAGCTGAAGAAGCGCAAGATCCTGGTCGACCGCGACGAGGACGGCTACCTGCTGCAGATCTTCACCAAGCCGGTGCAGGACCGCCCGACGGTGTTCTTCGAGCTCATCGAGCGGCACGGCTCGCTCGGCTTCGGCAAGGGCAACTTCAAGGCGCTCTTCGAGGCGATCGAGCGCGAGCAGGACCTCAGGGGCAACCTGTAACGGCTCTTGGCTTTGCCGAGGCGGGTCCCTGGTGATCACAGGGTCATGGGACCACCGCCACCGCCGCCGCCGGACGACTCTGGATCAGCCCCCTGGTCCACCCCGCCCCCAGGGCGGGGCCCCGGCGGCGGCGGGCCGGCGCCCGTGAGGCTCGGCGGGCGATGGCGCCGCCTGATCGCGGGCATCCTCGACATCATCATCGTCGGCCTGATCTCCTCGCCGTTCACCTACGAGACGTTCACCACCGTCTGGGACACCGACAAGGACGTCTTCGTCCGGGTGCCCGTCCAGCACACCTTTCTGGCGGCCCTCATCGGCTTCCTCTACTACTGGCTGCTGACCGCCTTCTGGAACGGCCAGACACTGGGCAAGAAGCTGTTCGGCCTGCGCGTGGTCGACGACAGCGGGCGCAGGGTCGGGGTCGGGCAGGCCGCGGTGCGCGAGCTGGTGGCGTGGCTGCTGTACGCCACCTGCTGCCTGGGCTGGATCAACCTCGCCTTCATCCTTTTCACCCGACGCAAACAGGCCATCCACGACATCGCCGCCAGGACATTGGTCGTAGATGCCTGATCACCCCAGGTCAAGCACCTGTCTGGCGTAGTCTGCCGTTCGGTGGTCCGGTCCGACCGGGCTCGGAAAGGGGATTTGAGGGCATGGCGTCCGGTCGGCTGGCTATCGCGGCAACCGCCACTCTTCTCGGTTTACTCGGCTCGGTCGCCTGTTCGGCGTCACAAGGGGAGAGCATCACCTCCAAGGATGCGGCGCCCTCCGGCGCCCTCGGCTCCGCCGCGCCACGGGCGGCGGGCACGGTCGGCGCCCCCGGGATCGGCGACCCCGACTTCCCCACCGACGGCAACGGCGGCTACGACGTCGACCGCTACCGGCTCAAGCTCGCCTACGACCCCGCCGCCAAGCACCTTTCCGGCGTGGTCGGGATCGAGGCGAGGGCCACCCAGGACCTGTCCAGGTTCAACCTGGACCTGCGGGGGCTGGAGGTCGACCGGATCACGGTGGACGGCCGTCCCGCCAGGTTCGAGCGGGTCAAGGACGAGCTCATCGTCGCCCCGGCCGAGCTGATCCGCGGCAGGTCCGGCTTCACCGTCGAGGTCGCCTACGCCGGAGAGCCCAAGCCGGTCACCGGCTCCTCCAACCTGGGCACCTACGGGTTCATCCCGACCGCGGACGGCGCGTTCGTCACGGCCGAGCCCAACGGCGCCAAGACCTGGTTCCCGAGCAACGACCACCCGGCGGACAAGGCGCTCTACGACTTCGAGATCACCGTCCCCGCGGGGCTGAACGTGCTGGCCAACGGCGAGCTCGTCGGCGAGCCGAAGACCAGCGGCGGCAAGACGACCTTCGTCTGGCGGGAGAGCCACCCGATGGCGAGCTATCTGGCCACCATCACGATGGGCCGCTTCGAGCTGCGCCAGGGCAAGACGGCGGCGGGGATCCCCAACCTGGCGGCGGTGGACCCGCGCTACCGCGACGCGCTCGACACCCTCTACACCCAGTCGGGGCAGATCACCGACTACTGGAGCACGGTGTTCGGGCCCTACCCGTTCTCCTCCACCGGCGGCGTGATCGACGACTTCACCGCCGGATACGCGCTGGAGAACCAGACCAGGCCCATGTACGGCGGGTTCAACCCGGACGAGGGCATCATCGCCCACGAGCTGGCCCACCAGTGGTTCGGCGACAGCCTGAGCATCAGGCGCTGGAAGGACCTCTGGCTCAACGAGGGCTTCGCGACCTACGCCGAGTGGCTGTGGTCGGAGCACAAGGGTGACTCCACCGCCGAGAGGACCTTCCGCGGCCACTACGCGGCCGGCCCGTCCGCCGCCATCTGGCGATACCCGCCCGGCCGCGCCAAGCCGGAGGACCTGTTCAACAACTCGGTCTACACCCGTGGCGGCATGACGCTGCACGCGCTCAGGCAGCGGATCGGCGACCCGGTGTTCTTCAAGCTGCTGAAGACCTGGACCGCCGAGCACAAGTACGGGAACGTGACGACCGAGGAGTTCGTGGCGCTGGCCGAGAAGCTCTCCGGCAAGCAGCTCGACAGCCTCTTCGAGGCCTGGCTGTTCACGGCCGGGAAGCCGACCGAGTGGTGACGGCCCGGCGGCGGGTCAGCCGAAGATGAGCCGGTAGCCCTCCTTGCGCAGCGACGCGAGCACCTCGTCGGAGTGGGCGGGGCCCTTGGTCTCCAGCTGGAGCTGGACCTCGACCTCGCCCAGGTGCACGCCGAGCCGCTCGTGCACGATGTCGAGCACGTTCGCGCCGAGCCCGCCCAGCTTGGTCAGCAGCAGCGCCAGCACGCCCGGCCGGTCGGGCAGCGGGACCCGCAGGGTCAGATAGCGTCCCGCCGCGGCCAGGCCGTGCCGCAGGACCTTGGCCAGCAGCAGCGGGTCGATGTTGCCGCCGGAGAGCACGGCCACCACCGGCGGCTCGAAGACCTGCGGCTCGGCCAGGATCGCGGCCACCCCCGCCACCCCCGCGGGCTCGACGACCTGCTTGGCCCGTTCGAGGCAGAGCACCAGCGCCCGGGAGATGTCGCTCTCGGTGACCGTCACGACGCTGTCGACCAGGTAGTGGATCAGTTCGAAGGGCAGCTCGCCGGGGCGGCCGACCGCGATGCCGTCGGCCATGGTGGCGGCGGGCTGGACCATCACCGGCCGCCCGGCCGCCAGCGAGGCCGGGTAGGCGGCCGCCCGCTCGGCCTGCACGCCGACGATCCGCACGCCCGGCCGGAGCGACTTGACCGCGAGCGCGACCCCGGCGGTCAGCCCGCCGCCGCCGAGCGACATCACGATGGTGCCGACCTCGGGGAGCTGCTCCAGGATCTCCAGCCCGATCGTGCCCTGCCCGGCGATGACGTCCGGGTGGTCGAAGGGGTGGATGAACACCGCCCCGGTCCGCTCGGCGTGCTCCTTGGCGCTGGCCAGCGCGACGTCCACGGTGTGGCCGGCAAAGACGACCTCGGCGCCGTAGGAGCGGGTCGCGGCCACCTTGGGCAGCGGCGCCCCCTCCGGCATGTAGACCGTCGCCCTGGCGCCGACCAGACCCGAGCCGAGCGCCACACCCTGGGCGTGGTTGCCGGCGCTGGCCGCCACCACGCCACGGGCCCGCTCCCCCTCGCTCAGCCCGGCGATCCTCACATAGGCTCCGCGCACCTTGAACGACCCGGAGCGCTGCAGGTTCTCGCATTTGAGGTGGACCGGCCCGCCGATGGCGTCGGACAGCACGTGCGAGTGGAGCAGGGGCGTCCGCAGGGCCACGTCGGCCAGGAACTCACGGGCGGCGACCACGTCGTCGTAGGTCACCTGGGGGTGGGACATGCATGCCATCCTCCCACCCGCGCCCGGTACGGCCGCACCCGGCACGGCGGGCGGAGGCCATACCGGACAGGCGCGGCAAGCCCCCCGAAGGCCACAGCGGCGTGCTCGGCGCCGGCCTCGGCCTGGTCGCCGTCGTCACCATCTCCACCGCCAAGGATCGGCCCCCGTCCTGGACGCCCCCTGGCGCCGGCGGCCCCTCGCCGGCGCCCTCGTGAGTCTCCTCGCGGGCCTCTACCCGTCCCCGCGGGCCGCCCGTATGGAACCCATGGACGCCCCGCGCTGATCCTCGCCGACCTGGCACAGCTCACCGCGCGGCAGCGCGCCACGGGCCCGGCCCCGTACGGCGAGACATGCCAAAGAGGCGGAGCCGTACGGGAGTGTGCGCGGAGCCTCAGCGGGACCAGTAGCGGTCGGCGGCGAGGATCAGGGCGGCGGCGCCGACCAGGCCGGCGTCCTGGCCGAGGGAGGCGGGGACGACCCGGATCCGCCGGGCGAACTCCATCCGGGCGTGCTCCCGCAGAGCCGCCTCCAGCGGATCGAACAGCAGCGGACCGGCCTGGGAGAGACCACCGCCGACGGTGACGACGTCGAGGTCGCAGAGGTTGGTGGCCGAGGCGATGGCCAGGCCCAGGGCCCGTCCGGCGCGGTCCATGGCGGCGAGGGCGATCTCGTCGCCCGCCTCGGCGTCCAGGGCGAGCTGCCGGCCGCTGGCCGTCGCCGCCTCCACGTAGGCGGCCCCGGCGGCCACGCGGCCGGACCCGGCGGCGGCCGGGGTCCAGCCCTGCTCGACCGCCCAGGCCGCCAGGCCCGGACCGCGAGCACCAGGGCGAGGGCCGCGACCCCCATGAGGACGATCAGGCCGACCCGGGTCCTGGGCGGCGTGGTCGTCTGCTCTCCCTTGCCGCC
>NZ_JBSFPS010000349.1:0-9137 GCF_053588315.1 Streptosporangium sp. NPDC003464
GCCATTTTGTCGATGCCGCATTAGCTTTTCCGACCGTTCTGTTCACATTCCCGCTCGTGGTGATCATCGGTTACTGGCTGCTCGTCGTGTTCGGCGGCGCCGGGTCCGACGGTGACGGCGGGACGGAGTCCGCCGGATCCGGCGGGCTCCTGGGAGGTCTCGGGCTGGGCGGGGTGCCGGCCGTGGTGACCGTGTCGCTGCTGGCCGTCATCGGGTGGTCCGTGAGCCTGGCCGGCGGCGTGCTGTTCAGCGGCGTCCCCGCGCTGACCGGCGTGCTGGTCGCGGCGCTCGTCTGCGCCTGGGCCGGCGCCCGCCTGGCCGTGCGGCCGCTGCGCCGCGCCGCCCTGAGGGGGCGCGGACCCTCCCGCGCCGATTTCGTGGGCCGGACGTGCGTCATCCGCACAGGCCGGGTGGACGCGGCCTTCGGCCAGGCCGAGGCCACCGCCCCGGACGGTTCTTCCGCTCTCGTTCAAGTCAGGCAGACCGGCGACGACGCTTTCGACGCCGGCGACACCGCCCTGATATTCGCCTACGACCCCGCGGGCGAGTTCTTCTGGGTGATGCCGTACGACGCGGAACTCGACCCCGACCGTCCTATTTAGCCGAAGGACCACATGGACGTCATATCCACCGGATTCGGCATCCTCCTCGCCGTCATCCTCCTCATCGTCATCGGTCTGCTGTTCGCCGCCGGCCGCCTGTTCAACAAGGTCGAGCAGGGCAAGGCGCTGATCGTCTCCAAAATCAACTCGGTGGACGTCACCTTCACCGGGGCGATCGTGCTGCCCGTGTTCCACAGGTCCGAGATCATGGACATCTCGGTGAAGACCATCGAGATCGAACGGACCGGCCGCGAGGGCCTGATCTGCCGGGACAACATCCGGGCCGACATCCGGATCACCTTCTTCGTCCGGGTCAACAAGACCGCCGAGGACGTCGTCAAGGTCGCCCAGGCCATCGGCACCGCCCGGGCCAGCGACCAGGAGACGCTGCAGGAGCTGTTCAACGCCAAGTTCTCCGAGGCGCTCAAGACCGTCGGCAAGCAGCTCGACTTCGTCGACCTCTACACCCAGCGCGACCACTTCCGCGACCAGATCATCCAGGTCATCGGCACCGACCTGAACGGCTACAGCCTTGAGGACGCGGCCATCGACTACCTGGAGCAGACCTCGCTGCTCTCCCTCGACAAGAACAACATCCTCGACGCGCAGGGCATCAGGAAGATCACCGAGCTGACCGCGATCGAGCACGTGCGGACCAACGAGTTCCAGCGGCACGAGGAGAAGGAGATCACCCGCCAGAACGTGGACGCGCGCGAGGCCATCCTCGAACTGGAGCGCCGCCAGGCCGACGCGGAGGCCAAACAGCGGCGCGAGGTCGAGACCATGCGCGCCCGCGAGGAGGCGGAGGTCGCCAAGGTGCAGGCCGAGGAGCGGCTCAAGGCGCTGGCCGCCGGTCTGCGCACCGACGAGCAGCTCGGCATCCAGCACGAGAACCAGGCCCGCGAGATCGCCGTGGCGGCGAAGAACCGCGAGCGGGTGATCGCCATCGAGTCCGAGCGGATCGAGAAGGACCGCATGCTGGAGGTGATCTCCCGCGAGCGGGAGACCGAGCTGTCGCGCATCGCCAAGGACAAGGAGCTCGAAGGTGAGAAGCGCTCCATCGCCGAGGTGATCCGGGAGCGGATCGCGGTGGAGAAGACGGTCGCCGAGCAGGAGGAGAACATCAAGCGCCTGCGCGTGGTCGAGGAGGCCGAGCGGACCCGCCAGGCCGTGATCATCCAGGCCGAGGCCGAGGCTCAGGAGAGCCTGGTCAAGGACATCAAGGCGGCCGAGGCGGCCGAGGCGGCGTCCCGGCACAGGGCGCGCGAGGCGCTGGTGCTGGCCGAGTCGCGGCAGCAGGCCGCCGAGCTCGACGCCCGCGCCAAGATCCGCCTGGCCGAGGGTGTGCAGGCCGAGGCGGCCGCGGCCGGCCTGGCCGAGGTGCAGGTGCGCGAGCGGGACGCCGCGGCGATCGAGCAGGTCGGCCGGGCCGAGGCCGCGGTCGAGCGGGAGAAGGCACTGGCGCTGGCCGAGGGCGAGCGGGCCAGGGCGCTCGCCGCGGCGGTGGGCGTGCGGGAGCGGCTCAAGGCCGAGGCCGAGGGCGAGCAGGCCATGGCCCTCGCGGCCGCCTCGGCCGTCGGCGAGAAGCTCAAGGCCGAGGCGGAGGGCCTGACCCAGAAGGCGGCGGCGATGGCCGCGCTGGACGACGCGACCCGCGCCCACGAGGAGTACCGGCTGCGGCTGGAGGCGGACAAGGAGATCCGTCTCGCCGGGGTGGACGTCCAGCTCAAGGTCGCCGAGGCGCAGGCGGCCGTGCTGTCGGCGGGGCTGGCCAAGGCCAACATCGACATCGTCGGCGGCGACAGCGTGTTCTTCGACCGGCTGATGGGCTCGATCACCATGGGCAAGACCGTGGACGGCTTCGTGCGGCACTCCGACGTCACCCAGGCGTTGGCCGGGCCGTACCTGAACGGCTCGCAGAGCCTGCCCGCCGACCTGACCAGGATGCTGGGCTCGCTCGGCACCGCCGACGTGCGTGACCTCTCCCTCTCCGCCCTGCTGGTGAAGCTGATCAATTCGGGCGGGGCCGACGCGGACAGGCTGCGTGACCTGCTGGGCGCCGCGCAGGAAACCGCCGCTCCCCCGGTCCCCTCTGACACCCGGGTCGTCGCCGAGGCCCCGGTCGCCGCCCTCGACTCCGGCACGCGGTGACGGCCCCCGTGACAGAGGCCGTGACAGAGGCCGTCGACGCTCCGGACGGCCACACCGGGCTGGACGCGGGCACCTACGAGGTGCTCCGCGCCCGGCTCGCCGAGCAGGCGGCCGAGCTGGCCCGGCGGGCCGACGCGCTCAACACCCGGCGCATCGAGGTCTTCGGCGGGACCGAGCTCCGGCTCGTCGGCACCGAGCGGATCCGCACCGAGAACAACTGCGTCCCCCGCGACATCGTGGCGCTCGGCGGGGCCACGGGCCCGCACGAGGGGTCGGGAGACGGGCCGGCGGGCGGGCGTGACCACCGGCAGGGGCTCATCCTGTTCGGCTACAACGTGTTCATGGGGCTGAAGCCCGAGACGGCCGTCGGCGACGTCTTCTCCATGCACACGTTCGTGCGGGACACGACGGGATCCGGAGGCGGCCCGGACACCGGCGCGTTCCGGTTCGACCCCGCGCCGCTGCCCCGCCATCCGCAGTTCGAGCGGGACTTCGCCGAGCTCTACCGCTACTACCGGGGAACCCGGCTGCTCCGGCTGCGCCGGGTCGAGGACAAGATGCTGGCCGTTTTCCAGACGGGCCCGCAGGACACCCGCGTGCTGCGCTGGCGGGTCGAGACGGACGGCGCGCTCACCTACATCGACGACCGGGGCGAGCGCGACAACGTGTTCCCGCCCTCGCACGACTTCGAGTGGATGCCGGCCACCCGCGACGACCACGTGCTCGGCCGCCACCCGCACATCTCGATCCAGGGCGAGGTGTTCGTCGAGACCGTCGGCGGCGACCTCACCATCAAGATCGAGGACAACACCGAGACCGGTGAGGGCGTCTACCGCGAGCCGGTCGCCGAGCCGCTGCAGAGCCTCGCCGACGCCGACGTGCACCATGCCAGGATCGGCCCGCTGATCCTGCTGCGCATCCGGCCCTACAACGAGACCGAGTGGCGGCACCTGGTCTTCAACACCAGGACCAAGGGCGTGGTCCGCCTCGACGGCATCGGCCAGGCCTGTCGGCGCCTCCCCGAGGACCAGGGGATCGTCTTCCCCGGCGGCTACCACCTGTCCACCGGGGTCGGCAAGACCTTCGACACCGACGTCTCCGGCCTGGAGTTCGAGCGGGTCATCCGCTCGGCCAACGGCGAGGACGTGCTCTACGTCTTCCACGGCGGCGCCGAGGGCCGGTCGCTGCTGCTGCCGTACAACGTGATCCGCAAGCAGGTCTCCACACCCCTGTCCTGCCACGGCTACTCGCTGTTCGACGACGGCACGCTGATCCTGTTCAAGGCGGCCTCCGACGAGCCCTCCCGGGTCCACCCGATGCAGGTCTGGCAGACGCCGTACGTGTCGGACGTCCACGCCGCCGCCCAGCCGGCGGGTACCGGACCGCTGGAGCGGATCGGCAACGCGGAACTGGTGCGCGGGATCTCCGACTGCCTGTCGACGGCTCGGATGGTCGAGGAGATGGCGCCGTCGGCCCCGGTCTTCGAAGCGCTGATCGCGGCCTGCGCCCGGACCTTCGACCACTATCACTGGCTGGGCGAGCACGGGCTGCGCGGACCGCTCGCCGAGGTGCGGGCGACCGCCGAGCAGGTGCTGGAGGAGTTCGAGAAGGTCCGGTCGCTCACCGAGCAGGCCGCGGCCGCGCTGGAGGCCGCCGCCGGACAGATCACCTCCCTGGTACGGCGGGCGCACGCGCAGGCGCCCCGTTCCGCCCAGGGATGGATCACCCACCTCGCCGGGCTGCGGCGGGCCCGGGGGCATCTGGTGACCCTGCGCGAGCTGCGTCACGTGGACACCGGCCGGGTCGACGGGCTGGGCGCGGAGCTCGACGCCGAACTCGACGCCGCCGCGCGGCGGGCGGCCGACTTCCTGCGGGGAGAAGACGCGTTCGCGGGCTACCACGCGGAGGTCGAGCGGCTGGTCTCCGACGCCGGGGCCATCGCGACCGTGGCCGAGGCCGAGCCGATCGGCGAGCGGCTGGCCGGGCAGGCGCAGGGCCTGGAGGTCGTGGTCGAGGTGGTCGGCACGCTCGACATCGCCGACGCGACCGCGCGGACCGCGATCCTGGAGCGGGTCGGCGAGGTGCTCGGCGGGCTCAACCGCGCCCGCGCCACGCTGGACGCGCGGCGCGCGGAGCTGCTGGCCGGCGAGGGACGGGCGGCGTTCGCGGCCGAGTTCGCGTTGCTGGGGCAGGCGATCACCGGGGCGCTGGCGACGGCCGACACCCCCGAGCGCTGCGACGGACAGCTCGGCCGGCTGATGCTTCAGTTGGAGGGCCTGGAGTCGCGCTTCGCCGAGTTCGACGACTTCCTGGCCCAGCTGGCGGCCAAGCGGGAGGACGTCTACGAGGCGTTCTCCTCGCGGCGGCAGGCGCTGCTGGACGAGCGCACCCGCAGAGCCGACCGGCTGGCCGAATCCGCCGCCAGGATCCTGACCGGCGTGCGCCGCCGGGCGGCCGGGCTCGGATCGCTCGACGAGGTCAACACCTACTTCGGCTCCGATCCGATGGTCGTCAAGCTGCGCGGCGTGGCCGGGGAGCTGCGCGCGCTGGGCGACCAGGTCCGGGCCGAGGAGCTCGAAGGCCGGGTCAAATCCGCCCGGCAGGAGGCGGGCCGCGCCCTGCGCGACCGGCTCGACCTGTATGCCGACGGCGGCGAGACGATCCGCCTGGGACGGCACCGGTTCGCGGTCAACACCCAGGCGGCCGACCTCACGCTGGTGCCGTACAAGGGCGGGATGGCCTTCGCCGTCACCGGGACCGACTACCGCTCGCCGGTGCGCGACGAGACCTTCGCCGGGACCCTGCCGTTCTGGGACCAGTCGCTGGTCTCGGAGACGGCCGAGGTCTACCGGGGCGAGCACCTGGCCGCCTCCGTCCTGGCCGCCGCCGAGGCAGGCACGCTGAGCGTGGACGGGGCGGCCCTCTCCCCCGACGCGCTGCACGGGGCGGCGGTGGCCGAGGACGGACTGCTGGAGATCGTCCGCCGGGTGGCCGAGACCCGTTACGACGAGGGCTACGAGCGGGGCGTCCACGACCACGACGCCGCCGCGATCCTCGACGCCCTGCTGCGCCTGCGCGCGGGCGCGGGCCTGCTGCGCTATCCCCCGGCGGCGAGGGCCGCGGCCCAGCTCTTCTGGACCTTCGGCGCGGACGAGTCCTCCCGCGCGGCGTGGACCACCCGGGCGGTCTCGCTGGCGCGGGCGCGCACCCTGTTCGGCCGGGTGGACTCGGTGGAGGAGACCCGCGGCGCGCTGGGCTCGGCCGTCTCTGCCTTCATGCGGGGCCTGCTCGGCGACGGGACGTGGGGCGCGGCGGCCGGAGGTGACCGGGCGGCAGATGCGACCACCGGAGGCGGCCTGGCGGCGGGCGCTGCGGCCCGTACCGGCCACTCGCCCGGGGACGAGAACCGGGGCGAGGACCGGAGCGAGGACGGGGGCCGGGCGAGCGCGATCGGGCGGGACGACGGGGAGGTCTTCGAACTCGCCGGGGAATACCTCTTCGAGGAGCTGGCCGGCGGACCGCCCGGGTTCGTGACGAGCGCGGGGGCGCGGTCGCTGCTGGAGCGGTTCGACCGGGCGCTGGGGACGTCGCGTCAGGAGTTCGACGACGACCTGCGGGCGCTCGGGGACGACCTCGCCGGGCGGTACCGGCTGGCCGAGGCGTGGCTCGGGGCGTTCGAGCGGTCGGCCGAGCTGCCCGAGGCGGTGGCCGTACGGCTGTGCGAGGTGCCCCGGCACGACTCCTCGGCGGCCCTGACCACCACGGTCGAGGGCCTGCTCGGCACGCATCCGCGGATCACCGAGCGCAGGCTCGGCCTGCGGCTGGACGAGTTCCTCGGCCGGACCCGGCACTTCCGTGAGCACCGCGTCCCCGCCTACCGGGCCTACCAGAGGCGACGCAACGATCTGGTCGCCGCGGAACGGGCGCGTCTGCGCCTGGAGGAGTACCGGCCGAAGGTGATGAGCGCCTTCGTCCGTAACGAACTCCTTGACGAGGTCTACCTCCCGCTCATCGGCGACAACCTGGCCAGGCAGATCGGCGCGGCCGGTGACGCCAGACGGACCGACCAGATGGGCATGCTGCTGCTCATCTCGCCGCCCGGCTACGGCAAGACCACCCTCATGGAGTACGTGGCCAACCGGCTCGGCCTGATGTTCGTGAAGGTCAACGGTCCCGCCCTGGGGCACCTGGTCACCTCGGTCGACCCGGAGCGGGCGCCCGACGCGGCGGCCCGCCAGGAGGTCGAGAAGATCTCGTTCGCCCTGGAGATGGGCAACAACGTGCTGCTCTACCTCGACGACATCCAGCACACCTCCCCCGAGCTGCTGCAGAAGTTCGTCTCGCTGTGCGACGGCCAGCGGCGGATGGAGGGCGTCTGGGACGGCGAGGCCCGCACCTACGACCTGCGCGGCAAGCGCTTCGCGGTCTGCATGGCGGGCAACCCGTACACCGAGTCCGGTCAACGCTTCCGTGTCCCCGACATGCTCGCCAACCGCGCCGACGTGTGGAACCTCGGTGAGGTGCTGTCCGGCAGGGAGGAGCTGTTCGCGCTGAGCTACATCGACAACGCGCTGACCTCCAACCCCGTCCTCGCACCGCTGTCCACCCGGGATCGGGGCGACATCCGCCTGCTGGTACGGCTGGCGCAGGGCGACCCGTCCGTCCGGGCCGACCGGCTCTCCCACCCGTACTCCTCCGTGGAGCTCGGCGAGGTGCTCTCGGTCCTGCGCGGGCTGCTGCGCCTTCAGCGGGTCGTGCTGGCCGGCAACCGGGCCTACATCGCCTCGGCCGCCCAGTCCGACGCGTCCAGGACCGAACCGCCGTTCCTGCTGCAGGGGTCCTACCGGAACATGAACAAGCTCGCCGCCAGGGTCGTCCCGGTCATGAACGACGCCGAACTGGAGGCCGTGATCGACGACCACTACCTCGGCGAGGCCCGGACCCTCACCTCCGGCGCCGAGGCCAACCTGCTCAAGCTGGCCGAGCTGCGGGGCACCATGACGGCCGAGCAGGCCGGCCGGTGGGCCGAGGTGAAGGCGGCCTACCTGCGCGAGCGGGCACTCGGCGGCGCCGGGGACGACCCGGTGGCCAGGGCGGTCGGCGCGGTCGGCCTGCTGGCCGACCGGGTGAGCACGGCCATTGAGCAGGCCGCCGACCGCCTGGCCCCCGAGCCGTGAATCCGGCTGCCCGGGTACGGGAGCCGGCCCCGTACCCGGGCAGTGACCGGCACCTGTCACATGGCCGATGTCCTCCGATCGGACCGGCCGCCCGGGAACGAGGATTCCCAGGCCGACCCGGGAATCCTCGTGGCGGCCTTAGTGGAGGGCGGTGGCGCGGTCGAGGGCCGGTGGCGTCACCGTCTCGTGGCCGGCGAGATAGGTGCGGAAGGCCTCGTAGTCGCGGCTGCCGCGCACGGCGTCGGTGTAGCCGGTGAAGGCGGTGTAGCCGTCGGCGCCGAGCAGGGTGTAGGCCAGGGCGGCGAGCCGGTAGGTCCGGTCGGTCTGCAGCGGCCGGCCGTTGATCAGCACGTCCGCGGGGTTGACCCGCTCGCCGATCGGCCGGGTGGCGTCGTAGGAGTAGCGGACGTTGCCCGAGACGGCCAGCGGGGCGAAACGCGTGGAGCCGTTGGGCTGGGCCTGCCACTGCTGTTCCAGCGCCTGGTCGAGCTGGGCGCCGGTGACCGACACGGTGAGCACGGGGTTGGCGTAGCCGAAGGCCGCCCACGCCTCGCCGAACAGCACGGTGCCGTCGCGGTCGGCGGGGTCGGCGCCCTTGGCGTGGCGCAGGTCGCCGCGGAGGGAGGCCGAGCCCTTGGCCGGTGCGACGGCGACCATCGCCAGGTCGGCGTCGCCGCCCGGGGTGCGCCGGGAGTCGGCGTACTGGGCGTCGGCGGCGAGGTTGCCCAGGGCGCTCTCGCCGTCGGCGTCGCGGACCCGGGTGATGTCGGCGCTGATCGCGGCGACCGGCCGGGCGTAGGTCTGCGCGCCGCGGCTCTTCCAGTACTCGACCAGCTTGACCATCTCGGGGTCGGGGGTGACGTCGCGGGTGACGGGGTGGTTGACCGAGGTGGTGGCCGAGCGGATGACCTCACCGGTGCGCGGGTCGAGCTTCAGGTTGATCTCGTTGATCAGCCGTCCGTGGTTGGCCGCCTCGACCACCGGGCGGGGGTTGCCGTCCGGGTCGGGCAGCGAGCAGTTGAACAGGGCGTGCCAGTGTCCGGTGACGATCGCGTCGATGTCGGGGGAGGCGGCCTTGGCGAAGTCGAAGACCGGTCCGGTGGGGGTGGTGTTGCACCGGTCGTAGATGTCGCCGGCGGTGCCGCCTTCGTGGATGTTGGCCACGATCGCCTTCACGCCCCGGCGGCGCAGTTCGGCGGCGTAGCGG
>NZ_JBSFPS010000350.1:0-9083 GCF_053588315.1 Streptosporangium sp. NPDC003464
GGCGGCGAGGTCTACGGTCACGACGGCGGCACGATCGGGCAGAGCACGTTCTGGCGGGTCGTGCCGGGAGCGGACTTCGCGATCGCGATGAGCTCCAACGGTGGCGACTTCCTCGGCCTGCTCGTCGACGTGGCGCTGCCGGTGATACGCGAGGCCACCGGGCTCACGGTCCCGGACTTCCCGGTCCCGGCCGAGACGCCGCAGGCCGTGGACCTCACGCCGTACACCGGCAGGTACGAGGGGCCGATGCTCGCCTACGAGGTGACCGAGGGGGACGGCGGCCTGGACGTCACCTTGATCCCCGGCGAGTTCATGACCAAGTCGGGCACCCCGCGTACCACCACCCGCTTCGTCCACCACTCCGACCATTCCTTCATCACGGCGGAGCCGAAGGGCGGCGGGCACGAGACGCTCACCTTCGTGGTCGAGGACGGTCGTGCCGCCTACATCCACAACGGACGGGCGCTGCCCCGTGTGTGACACGCTGCGGGAGGTGTTCGACGACGCGGACGTGGAGGGCTTCATCCACGTCCGCGACGTCGACGGCGACGCCGAGATCGGTCTCGGCTCCGACGATCCGGTCGTGCTCGCCTCGGTGTTCAAGATTCCGATCGTCCTGGAGTACGCCCGGCAGGCCGCGGCCGGGACTCTGGAGCGCACCGAGCGGCTGACCGTCACCGCCGCCGACAAGGACGGCGGCATCGGCACCTCCGGCTGTGCCGACGACATCTCGCTCACCCTGCGCGATCTGGCCCACTTCATGATGACCATGAGCGACAACGCGGCGACCGACGTGCTGCTGCGCCGGGTCGGGCTGGACAACCTGCACACCACCCTGCGCGAGCTCGGCCTGAAGCGCACCCACCTGATCGGCGGCTGCGCCGAGCTGCTCGGGAGCGTCGTGGTCGAGCTCGGCCTCTCCGGGCTCTCCGACGAGGAGGAACTCGCCGGGGTGAGCGAGGAGCGGATCCGGGCGTTGGCGGTCCGCGATCCGGAGCGGACGACCTCGAGCACGCCCCGTGAGACCACGACCCTGCTGAGCCTGATCTGGCGGGACGAGGCCGGCCCCGCGGAGGCCTGCGCGGAGGTGCGCAGGATCATGGGCAACCAGATCTGGCCGCACCGGCTCTCCTCGGCGTTCGGCGACGAGGTGAAGGTCTCCGGCAAGACCGGGACCCTCTGGGGGATCCGCAACGAGGCAGGCGTCGTGGAATACCCGGACGGGCGGCGCTACGCCGCCGCGGTCTTCCTCCGGACCACCTCGCTCGGCTTCCGGGATCCCAGGGCCGACGCGGCGATCGGTCGCGCCGCCCGTATGGCCATCGATCACCTACGGGCGTGATGTCGCTCTATGTCCGTTATCGTGAGCGGATGATTGATCGGCCACGAGCCAGCCTGCGACGGATTCTGGAGGATCTGGGTAGCACCGTGCTGGACGTGGCCGCCTCCCCAGGGGAGCTCGACGTCGAGGTCACCGGAGTCCACATCTACGACCCCCTCGACGAACTGCTGCTCCCCGAGGGGGGCATCCTGCTCGCCGTCGGGGTCGACCGCGCCGAGCAGATATGCGCCCTGCTCGACGCGGCGGGCCCGGCGGCGGGTGTCGTCGTCAAGCAGCCGGTGGACGTCGACGAACTCGTCCGCGCGAAGGTCCTGGAGACCGGGGTGGCGGTGCTGGGCCTCACCCGGGCCGCCTCCTGGGCGCAGGTGGCCGCGCTGTTGCGCTCCCTGCTGGCGGAGGGCGACCTCGCCGAGCCGGGCGAGGCCCCGGCGGACGACCTGTTCGCGCTGGCCAACGCCGTGTGCGCGCTGCTGGACGCGCCGGTCACCATCGAGGACCGGTCATCGCGGGTGCTGGCCTACTCCGGGCGTCAGGACGAGGCCGACCCGGGCAGGGTGGAGACCGTGCTCGGCCGCCAGGTGCCGGAACGGTACCGGCGGATGCTGGAGGAGCGCGGATTCTTCCGTAAGCTCTACCAGAGCCGCGAGCCGATCTACATCGAGCTGAACGAAGAGAGCATCAACCGGGCGGCGGTGGCCGTCCGGTCCGGTGACGAGATCCTCGGCTCCATCTGGGCCGCCGTACGGGAGCCGCTGAGCGACCAGCGGCAGCGCGCGCTCGCCGACGCCGCCAAGATCGTCGCGTTGCAGTTGCTCCGGCAGCGGGCCGGAGCGGACACCAGGCGGCGCCTCCGCGCCGACCTGCTCTCCACCGTGCTGGCAGGTGGCAAGGACGCGGCCGAGGCCGCCGGAAGGCTCGGCGTGGCCAGCGAGCGGCTGTGCGTGCTCGCCGCCCAGCTCAGCGGTGGATCCCACTCCGACGCCGCGCACCGGGAGAGCGACAGGCAGCGTTTCTGTGACGCGCTCGCCCTGCACGTCGGGGCCATCCATCCCAAGGCGGCCGCCGCGCTGGTCGGCTCGGTGGCCTACGCCGTACTGCCGTTGCACGCCGGCGGCGACGAGGAGTCGCGGGCCGTACGCGTCGCCGAGAGCTTCCTCGTCCGGGTCGGTCCCCGGCACGTGGCCAACATCGGTGTGGGGCGCCTGGCGGGCAGCCTGGCCGAGGTGGCCCGGTCGCGGGCCGACGCCGACCGGGCGCTGCGGGTACTGCGCGCCCGCGAGGTGTCCGGCGCGGTCGCCGGCTACACCGGCGTGCACTTCGAAGCGCTGCTGTTGCAACTGTCGGACCTGGTCAAGGCCGAGGAGCAGGCGCCCACCGGGCCCTACGAACGGCTCATGGCCCACGACGCCGAGCACGGCAGCGAGCTGGTCGCCACCCTGCGGGCCTATCTGGACGCGTTCGGCGACGTCAACGCGGCCTCGGCCAGGGTGCACGTGCACGCCAACACCTTCCGCTACCGGTTGAAGCGGCTCGCCGAGATCAGCGGCCTCGACCTGGCCGACCCCGATGCGCGGCTGACCGTGATGCTCCAGATGCGGATCTTCGGGCGATAAAACGATGGACCCTCCGCTTTTTCGTAGCGGCGGACGAAGCAGCACCATCGGGAAAGGGCGAGTGTGGGGCATCACCCCCACCTTCCTGGAGTCCCGATGAGAAACACAGGAGCGGCGGCCGTGCTCGGCGCCCTCGGCCTGTTCGCGACCGCGTGCGGCGGCGCGGCGGACCCGCCGTCGGGCGGACCCGCCGTCGGCGGCACCTTCACCTTCGCCATCAGTGCCGATCCCGGAGTGCTCGACCCGGCCATGGGCGTACTCTCGGTCACCAACGCGGTGCTGTCGCTGGCCTACGACACGCTGGTCCAGATCACGCCCGACGGGAAGATCGTTTCAGGACTGGCCGAGAAGTGGGACGTCAAACCCGACTCGGTGACCTTCACCCTCCGCAAGGACGTCACCTGTTCCGACGGTTCCAAGCTCACCCCCGCCGACGTGGCCGCCAACGTCGACCACATCACCGATCCGGCCACCAAGTCGCCCGTCAACGGCGTGCTGGTCCCCACGGGGATGAAGGCCGAGGCGGACGACGCGGCGGGAACGGTGACGCTCTCGACCCCGAAGCCGTTCAGCTTCATCCTGGAGAGCAGCACGCAGCTGTTCGTGGTCTGCGGCAAGGGGGTCAAGGACCGCTCGGTGGTGGCCCGCGCCACCTCGGGTTCCGGGCCGTACACGCTCACCGAGGCGGTGCCCAGCGACCACTACACCTTCCAGGTTCGCAAGGACTACGTCTGGGGGCCGGACGGCGCCACCACGAAGGAGCCCGGCCTGCCCGCCAAGATCGTGATGAAGGTCGTGCCGAACGAGCAGACCGCCGCCAACCTGCTGATCTCCGGCGGCCTCAACGGCGCGGCCGTCCTCGGCGCCGACCGCGCCCGGCTGGAGGCCACGCCGGGGATCACCAAGATCATCAAAGGTATGGGCAACGGGCAGTTCTTCTACCACCAGGGCGACGACCGCCCCGGCAAGGACCCGGCGGTGCGTAAAGCCCTCACCCAGGCGGTCAACCTCAAGGAACTCGCCGGCATCGCCACCGGCGGCACCGGCCGCCCCGCCACCGGGCTGGTGATGGATCCACGGCCGTGCCAGGGCGACACCGTCACCGGCCACGTCCCGGCCTTCGACGAGGCCGCGGCGGCCGCCGCGCTGGACGCCGCCGGCTGGAAGACCGGCGCCGACGGCATCCGCGCCAAGGACGGCCGGAAGTTGACCCTGCGGCTGGTCTACGCCACCACCAAAGGAACGGGGGTGGAGGCCGCGGCCGAATACCTCTCCGCCGCGTGGAAGAAGGCGGGTGCCGACGTCACGCTGAACGGCATCATCGATGCCAAGCTCTCGGAGACGCTCAACGCCACCCAGGACTGGGACGTCATCTGGCTGCCCATCGGCGCCCCGTTCCCCAGTCAGCTCGTCGGTTTCCTGTCCGGCCCGGCCGCGCCGAAGGGCGCCAACTTCGCCCACCTGGCCAATACCCGCTACGAGAAGGCGGTGGCCGAGGCCGTGCTCAAGCCGGGCGAGGAGGGCTGCAAGCTCTGGCGGGAGGCGGAGTCGGCGCTGTTCGACAACGCCGACCTGGTGCCCGTGGTGGAGAACACCATGATGATCGCGGCGAAGAACGCGAAGTTCGACGTGATAGGGAACATGTTCCTGCCGCTGTCCGTCCGGATGACCGAGGCGGGCTGAGTGGCCGGAACCTCTCGTCCCCCCGCCGGTGGCCGCCTGCTCGCCGACCGCGCGTTCTTGAGCCGGATGCTCTCCGCGCGGGCGTTCTCCGGCCGGGCGTCTTCTGGCCGGGTGCGCGGCGCGTTCGTGCTGCGGCACCTCGTCCGGTTCGTGATCTCGCTGGCCGCGCTGCTCGTCGCGTCCTTCGCGATGATCCATCTGATCCCGGGTGACCCGGTGCGCGCGGCGCTCGGCCCCACCGCGCCGGTCGAACTGGTCGCCGCGAGGCGCGCGGCACTCGGGCTGGACCAGCCGATCCTGACCCAGCTGGCCTCCTATGTCCGTAATGTGCTGGGCGGGCAGTTCGGCACGTCGTTCCTCGGCGGGGAACCGGTCGGCGAGGTCATCGCCGACCGCCTCCCCAGCACGCTCGCCCTGGCCCTGCTCGCGACGGTCCTCGCCATGCTCGTCGCGGTGCCGCTCGGGATGTGGGCGGGCATCCGCACCGAGAACGGCCGCAACCGGGGCACCGACGCGGCCTTCACCTCGGTGACCGGCACAGCCGTCGCCGTCCCCGAGTTCCTCTACTCCATCGCCCTGGTGGCCGTGTTCGCGATCGGGCTCGGCTGGTTCCCTCCCGCGGGCAAGGGCGGGCCCGTGTCCTATGTGCTGCCGATCCTCGCCCTGGCCATCGCGCCGGCGGCGATGATCGCCCGCATCTCCCGGGCCGAGACCCAGCGGGAGCTGGGCAGCGACTACGTGCGCCTGGCACGTGCCAAGCGGCTGCCCGCCGCCCGGCTGTACGTGCGGCACGTCCTGCCCAACACGCTCACCGCGACCCTCACCATGGGAGGGCTGCTGCTCACCGGTCTGATCGCCGGAAGCGTGCTGGTCGAGTACGTCTTCGCGTGGCCGGGGCTGGGCATGCGGATCGTGGAGTCGATCACCCAGAAGGACTATCCGGTCGCCCAGGGCGTGATCCTCGTCTACGGCGTGATCGTGCTCACGGTGAACCTCCTCGTCGACCTGCTGCTCGGCGTGCTCGACCCCACGTCCGCCCTGAAGGAGAGCTGATGCGGCAGCTGCTGCGTACCCCCGCCGGGCTGGCCGGGACCACGCTGGTGGCGCTCATGGTGGTCCTGGCGATCGCCGGGCCGCCGATCTGGGGCGCCGAGGCCCAACGCATCGACCCCGCGGTGATCCTCCAGGGGGCCTCGGCCGCGCACCCGCTCGGCACCGACAATCTGGGCCGAGACATCCTCGCCCGGGTGCTGGTCGCCGGTCGGCTCTCGCTCGGCCTCGCCCTGATGGCCACGCTCATCGGCGCGACCACCGGGATCCTGCTCGGCGCGCTCCCCTCGGTGCTGCCCCGCCGCGCCGCCCGGCTGGTCACCGGTACGGTGAACGCGCTGGTCGCCTTCCCCGGGCTGCTGCTGGCCATGTTCACCGCGGTGATCGCGGGGCTGGGCGCACGAGGCGCCGTGCTGGGCATCGGCGTCGCCATCGCGCCCGGCTTCGCCCGGCTCACCCAGACGCTCGCCGCGTCGGTCGCCGGGGCCGACTACGTGTCGGCCGCCCGTATGCTCGGGGTTCCCCGACGGCTGATCATGACACGCCACGTCCTGCCCAACATCGCCGAGCCGCTGATCCTCAACCTCACCCAGGCGCTGGGCGGCGCGCTGCTCGGGCTCGCCGGCATGTCCTTCCTCGGCCTGGGCGTGCAGCCGCCGTCGTTCGACTGGGGACGGCTGCTCTTCGACGGCTTCAGCCGCATCTACGCCACCCCCGCCGTCGCCCTCGGACCCGCCGCCGCGGTGGCGCTCGCGGGCATCGGATTCAACCTCCTGGGAGACGCCCTGGCGCGCGCCGCGTCGCGCACCGCCGTACCGGCGGGCAAGGCCGTCCCGCGGTCCGCTCCCGCGCCCGGAGAGCTCGGGGAGCCCGATCAGGAGGCGGTCCTGGAGGTGCGGGACCTCACCGTCACCTTCCCCGGAGGCGTGACGCCGGTGCGCGGGGTGTCGCTGACCGTCGCGCCCGGTGAGATCGTCGGCCTGGTGGGGGAGTCGGGCAGCGGCAAGAGCCTGACCGCGTCGGCGATCGGCGGCCTGGTGCCCTACCCGGGAGAGGTGGACGCGGCACGGCTGCGGCTGTGCGGCGCCGACCTCGGCGCGCTGCCGGAACAGCGGCGCCGCAAGCTGCTCGGCACGTCGCTGGCGATGGTCTTCCAGGACCCGATGGCCTCGCTCAACCCGGCGCTCAAGGTCGGCGGGCAGCTCGCGGAGGTGGCGACCGTGCACCAGGGCGCGAGCCGCGCCGAGGCCAGGACCAGGGCCGTGGACCGGCTCGGGCACGTGCGCATCCCGGAACCCGGCAGACGGGCCCGGCAACACCCGCACGAGCTGTCCGGCGGCATGCGGCAGCGCGTGGTGATCGCGATGGGCCTGATGGGCACGCCACGGCTGATCATCGCCGACGAGCCGACCACCGCACTCGACGTGACCGTGCAGCGGCAGATCCTGCGCCTGCTGCGCGAGGTGACCGACGAGACCGGCGCGGCGACGCTGTTCATCTCCCACGACATCGCCGTCGTCGGGGAGCTGTGTCACCGGGTCGTGGTGATGTACGCGGGCCGGGTGGTCGAGGAGCTGCCGGTCGAGAAGCTGGCCTCCGACGCCGCGCACCCCTACACCCGTGCGCTGGTCGCCTCGCTGCCCGGCATGGACACCGACAGATCCCTGCCGCTGGCCAGCATCTCCGGACGCCAGCCCTCGCCCGCCGAGATCGGCGACGGATGCGCCTTCGCGGACCGCTGCGCCCTCGCGACCGACCGCTGCGCCGAACGCCCGCCCCTGATTCCGTACGGCGAGGCGCATCGCGTCGCCTGCTGGGAGGCTTCATGATCATCAAGAATCTGACGGTGCGGTTCGGCGCCTTCACCGCCGTCGACGACGTCACGCTGGAGGTCCCGGCCGGGGCGATCGTCGGTCTGGTGGGGGAGTCGGGCTCGGGCAAGTCCACGCTGGCCAGGGCGGTGAGCGGGCTGGTGCCGTACACCGGTGAGATCGTCGGTGGCGATCCGCGGCGAATCCAGATGGTCTTCCAGGACCCCTACGCCTCCCTCGACCCGCGGATGACCGTGGGCGCGTCGGTGGCCGAGGGACTGCGGGTGCCCCGCGCCGCCCGCCAGGGGGAGGTGGAACGGCTGCTGTCGCTGGTGTCGCTGCCGATCTCGCTCGCGGTGCGCTACCCGCGTGAGCTGTCCGGCGGCCAGCGCCAGCGGGTGGCGATCGCCCGGACGCTGGGCGCGGACCCCGAACTGCTGGTCGCCGACGAGATCACCTCCGCCCTGGACGTCTCCGTCCAGGGCGCGGTGCTCAACCTGATCCGCTCGCTGCGCGAGGAACTCGGGCTGTCGATGCTGTTCATCTCGCACAACCTCGCCGTGGTCCGCTACGTCTCCGACGTCGTCGCGGTGATGCACCACGGCAGGTTGGTCGAGGCGGGGCCGACGGAGGAGGTGGTGGGCTCGCCCAAGGAGGCCTACACCCGCTCCCTGATCGAGGCGGTACCCCGCCTCGGACACGTCTGACGGGCGGCCGGCCGGCCGCCCGCATGGGACTTCCCTGTCATCCACCACGGCACCGTCCGCGATGCGGACTTCGACATCGTCCGGGGCATGGAGCCCACGCTGCCGTGCTCTTCTCCGGCCCGCCTCACTCCGGGACGGGAGGCGTCTCCCCCCCGGGGTGAGAGGGATCACCTCTCACCCCGGGGGGAGACACTCTCGTGTGAGACGTCAGAGGGCGATCCACTCGGTGGAGGTGGTGACCTCGTCCAGGAGGTCGGCGATCGGGTCGATGCCGATGCCGGGGGTGGTGGGCACGTCGAGGTGGCCGTCGCTCAGCTCGAAGGGCGTGGTGATGTCGGTGGCGTAGTAGCGGCGGGAGGCGGAGGTGTCGCCGGGCAGGGTGAAGCCGGGCATCGCGGCCAGGGCGAGGTTGGCGGCGCGGCCGATGCCGGTCTCCAGCATGCCGCCGCACCACAGGGCGACGCCGTGGGCGCGGGCCAGGTCGTGGATGCGGCGGGACTCGAGGTAGCCGCCGACCCTGCCGGGTTTGACGTTGATGATGGAGCAGGAGCCCAGGGTGATCGCGGCGGCGGCGTGGGCGGCCGAGTCGATGGACTCGTCCAGGCAGAGCGGGGTGGTCAGGCGCTTGGCGAGCTGGGCGTGCTGGACCAGGTCGTCGTTGGCCAGGGGCTGTTCGATGAGCAGCAGGTCGAAGTCGTCGAGCTTGGCCAGGTGGGGGGCGTCGGTGAGGGTGTAGGCGGCGTTGGCGTCGACCTGCAGCAGCAGGTCCGGGCCGAAGCGTTCGCGGACGGCGCGGACGGGGGCGACGTCCCAGCCGGGCTCGATCTTCAGTTTGATCCGGACGTAGCCCTCCGCGAGATAGCCGCCGACGGCGTCC
>NZ_JBSFPS010000351.1:0-9060 GCF_053588315.1 Streptosporangium sp. NPDC003464
CGACCATCGGGTCGTTGTCGACGTACGCCACCCGTGCCTCGGGCGCGACGGCGTGGACGATCTCGTGCACGTTTCCCCGTGTCGGCAGGCCGCAGCCGATGTCGACGAACTGCCGGATGCCGGCCCCGGCGAGGAAGCGGACCACCCGGGCGAGGAAGAGGCGGCCCTCTCTGGACATCGCGGGGAGCTCGGGGGCAAGTGCGAGCGCCGCGTGCGCGGCCGCCCGGTCGGCCGCGAAGTTGTCCTTGCCGCCGAGGAAGTAGTCGGCTATCCGGCCCCCGTTGGGGACCGTGGGGTCGAACTTCGGGCGTTCGGTCTTCGACGGCACCATGTCATCTTCCATCCGGCCGGTGCGGGTTGAGCGGACAATATCCATCCTTCACTGGATATGGGGCATATTCCGCGAATCTCCGCTGCCGGGCGTGGTGTCTGTCAGTGGCATGCCTCCAGATGGCGCCCCGTCCTCGGGGGGAGGCTGAAGGCCGCCCACACGGCCTTGCCCCGGCTCTCCAGTGGCGCCCAGCCCCACATCTCGCTGACCCCCTGGACGAGCTGGAGGCCGCGGCCGTTCTCGGCCTCGAAGTCGGGCTCGCGCAGGCTGGGGCCCTGGTCGCTGGGGTCGGTGACCGCGCACAGCACCGAGCGGCCGGTATGGCAGAGGATGACCCTGACCTCCTGCCCGCGGTGGCCGTTGACCCCGTCCCGCACGCCGTGCCGCACGGCGTTGGTCACCAGTTCGGAGACCACCACGCCGGTGTCGTCGATCAGGCAGGCCAGCTCCCAGGAGCGCAGCGCGGCGGAGGCGAACTCGCGGGCGGTCCGTGCCGCGCGGGGATCGTGGCGCAGGCTCCGCACGGCCATCTGGAGCTGGTCGACGTGGCTGTCGCCGTCCGCCCAGGGCGGCAGCCCGCTCGGCGGGAGCAGGTGATCGAGCATCGACAGCCACCGCTCCCACCCGCCGATCTCCGTCTGGATGGGGGTGGCTCGGGCTTGATGTCTTTGGTGACCAGTCATCGGTGACCTTGGGGAGGGGGGTGATCGTGTGACAAAGATGATCCGTCTAGTCATCTTGCCCGCCATGATGTGCATAAGCAAGTACAGATGCACGTGCATATGCACAAAGCCCTATGCTTGTGGTGAGGTTTCCCTCCCTAATCGGTGAGAGGCGAGGATGAATCAGCTGTACAACGGCATGCCTGCCGTGCTGCTGGACGGGATCGTCTGGCGCAAGAGCCACTTCAGCAACCCCAGTGGAAACTGCGTCGAGCTGGCCACGCTGCCCGGCGACGCGGTCGCGATCCGCAACTCGCGAGACCCGGAGGGGCCCGCGCTGATCTACACCCGGCGCGAGCTCGACGCCTTCGTGCGGGGCGTGAAGGGCGGCGATTTCGATGATCTGATCATCTCAATTGATTGAAGAATGAAATTCCATGTGGCCGGGAAGATATGACCGGAGTACGGTGAAGGCTCGCGACGGCCACAAAGAGTGGGCGGGGGCTCGCGTTCCGCGCTCGAAGGAATGTAAATGATCACACCTCACGCCGGAGGCGAGCCGGTCCCCCCGACCCCCATGGCCATGCCCCGGGGGAGTTCGACGGTGCTGAGGATCGTGCTGGGCGCGCAGCTCCGGCGGCTCCGCGAGCAGCGTCACATCACCCTGGAGGAGGCCGGCCACGCCATCCGCGCCTCGCACTCGAAGATCAGCCGGATGGAGCTGGGCAGGGTCAGCTTCCGGATCAGGGACGTGGCCGACCTGCTGACGCTGTACGGCGTCTCGGACGAGGACGACCGGCAGGCGCTGCTGGCCCTCGTCGGGCGGGCCAACGTCACCGGGTGGTGGCACAACTACAACGACGTCCTGCCGAGCTGGTTCGAGACGTACGTGGGCCTGGAGGAGTCGGCCACCGGCATCCGCAACTACGAGGTCCAGTTCGTCCCCGGCCTGCTCCAGAGCGAGGGCTACGCGCGGGCCGTCATCCGGCTGGGGTTCCCGGCCGCCTCCGAGGAGGAGCTGGAGCGCCGCCTGCGGCTGCGCCTGGCCCGCCAGCGGCTGCTGCGCAGTGCCGAGCCGCCCCACCTGTGGGCGGTGCTCGACGAGGCGGTGCTGCGCCGGCCCCTGGGCGGGGCCGAGGTGATGCGCGGCCAGATCGACCACATCCTCCAGGCGCTCGAACTGCCCAACGTGACCGTCCAGATCGTGCCCTTCAGCGTCGGCGGCCACGCCGCGGCCGGTGGGCCCTTCAGCATCCTGCGCTTCTCCCAGCCCGACCTGCCCGACGTGGTCTACATGGAGCAGCTCACCAGCGCCGTATACCTCGAGAAGCGCGACGACGTGGACCGCTACCTCGAGGTGATGGAGCGCCTGTGCATCGAGGCCGAGCCGGCCTCGCGCACGCGGGAGATTCTCGCCCGGATCCGCGAAGAGCTGTAGGAGCGGCCACAGAACGGCCGGGCAGGCAACCGTCCGGGCCCGCCGTACGAAGATGGTCAGATGAGATGCCTCGTGACCGGAGCGACGGGATACATCGGCGGACGGCTCGTGCCCGAACTGCTCGACGCGGGCCACGACGTGCGGTGCATGGTGCGCTCGGCCGGCCGCCTGCGCGACCAGCCGTGGGTCTCCCGCGTGGAGACCGCCGAGGCCGACGCGGCCGACGCGGCCCGGACGAGGGAGGCGCTCGGCGGCGTCGACGTCGCCTACTACCTCATCCACACGATGGGCGGGGGACGGGGCTTCGCCGCGGCCGACCGCCGCGCGGCCGCCACGTTCGCCGCCGCGGCCCGGGAGGCGGGGGTGCGCCGCATCGTCTACCTGGGCGGCCTCGCCCCGGACGAGGACCTGTCGCCCCACATGCGCTCCCGCGCCGAGGTGGGGGAGACCTTCCTGCGTTCCGGGGTGCCGGCCGTGGTGCTGCGGGCGGCTGTCATCATCGGATCGGGCTCGGCCTCCTTCGAGATGCTGCGCTACCTCACCGAGCGGCTGCCGGTGATGACGACGCCGCGCTGGGTGCGCACCAGGACGCAGCCCGTCGCGATCCGCGACGTCCTGCGCTACCTCGTGGCCTGGGCGGCCGTCGAGGAGGAGGTGAACCGCTCCTTCGACATCGGCGGCCCGGACGTGCTGACCTACGCCGACATGATGCGCGGTTACGCCGAGGTCGCCGGGCTGCCCCAGCGGGTGATCATCCCCGTCCCGATGCTCAGCCCCGGCCTGTCGAGCCACTGGGTGGGACTGGTCACCCCCGTCCCGGCGAACATCGCCCGCCCGCTGGTGGAGTCGCTGCGCAACGAGGCCGTCTGCGGCGAGCACGACATCGCCGGCTACGTCCCGGACCCGCCCGAGGGGCTGATCGGGTTCCGGGAGGCCGTCACGTTGGCCCTGCGGCGGATCAAGGAGGCGGAGGTCCTCACCCGATGGTCCTCGGCCTCGACGCCGGGGGCGCCGAGCGATCCGCTGCCCACCGACCCCGACTGGGCGGGCGGCAGCCTCTACGTCGACAGGCGGGCCCGCCGTGTCGAGGCGTCCCCGGGGGCCCTCTGGGAGGTGATCGAGTCGATCGGCGGCGAGCGGGGCTGGTACTCCCTGCCCGTCGCCTGGCGTGCCCGGGGCCTGCTCGACCGCCTCGTCGGAGGCGTGGGGCTGCGCCGCGGCCGCCGTGACCCGCGGCGGCTCCGCGTCGGGGACTCGGTCGACTTCTGGCGGGTCGAGGAGGTCGAGCCCGGCAGCCTGCTCCGGCTGCGCGCGGAGATGCGCCTGCCCGGTCTGGCCTGGCTGGAGCTGAGCGTGCGCCAGGACCGGGGACGGACGGTGTACGGCCAGCGCGCGATCTTCCATCCCCGGGGGCTGGCCGGCCACCTCTACTGGTGGTCGATCTCGCCCTTCCACAGCCTGATCTTCGGCCGGATGCCGGGCAACGTGGCGGCCGCCGCCGAGCGCGGCGACGCGTCCGTCTGAGGGACGGGCCCGCAGGCCGCCGCGGCACCACAGCGACCGGCGGGCGGCCGAGGATCGGACGGGCGGAGACCTCACGGTCCCACAAGGGCGTCGATGACGTCCTCGTGGCTGATCCCCTTGTGGGCGAAGTGGCCGGCCGTGGCGAGCTCGGCCAGGCCGTGGGCGGTGGACAGCAGGGCCATCACCCCGGCCTTGGGGGCGGCCTGGCCGCCGGTGGCCTCCAGGTCCAGCGCGGCCATCACCTCGTCGATGGCCTGCTCCAGCTCCGGATGGTGGCCGATGAGGAACTCCGAGGCGAACACGAGCCGGTATTCGTTGCGGTGGCCCAGGGCGTACTCGACATAGCTGGTGTAGAAGGCCCGCAGCCGGTCTCGGCGGCCGGCCTCCTCCAGGACCGCTCCGGCGACGTGCGCGCTGAGGTCGACGATGACCCGGACGGCGAGGGCGGCCAGCAGCGCGGTCTTGTCGGCGAAATGCCGGTAGGGGGCCATGCGGGACAGGCCGGTCAGGTCGCCGACCGCGCGCAGCGTCACGGCGTCGAGGCCCTCCTCGCGCAGCAGGCTCAGCGCGCTCTCGACGAGCCTGGTCCTGGTGTCGTCCACCACGTCGTTCACCCTCTCACACGCTCCCCTGTTGACATCGTCAACATAGTGTGCTGACACTGTCAACATGATGTTGACGACGTCAACAGGAGAGCTATGAAGATCATGCTGAACGGCGCCCCCGTTCTCGTGGACGCCGACCAGGACGACGTGACCGTGGACGTCCTGCGTGAGCGGCTCGGCCTCACCGGGGCCAAGGCCGCCTGCCGTACCGGGGTCTGCGGAGCCTGCACGGTCATGGTGGACGGCACGCCGCAGGCCGGCTGCCTGCTGCCGGCCGTCGCGGTGGAGGGACGGGAGGTCACCACCGCGGAGGGCCTGGACCATCCCGTCCAGCGGGCGTTCGCGGTCCACGACGGCCTGCAGTGCGGTTACTGCACCCCGGGGTTCGTGGTGGAGGCCGCCGCGTTCGTGGACCGCTGGCGCGCCGAGCACGGCGACACCACGCCACCGCGCGAGCGGATCGCCGCGGCGATGGCCGGGCACCTGTGCCGCTGCGGGGCCTACGAGGGCATCCACGCGGCGATCGCGGCCGCCTGCCGCGGCGAGCACGACGCCGGCACCGGGACGCCCGCGCGGGTGGAGGCGATGGACAAGATCACCGGCCGGGCCCGCTACACCACCGACATCCGCCTGGACGGCCAGCTCGAAGGCGTGATCATCCGTTCCACGGAGGCGCACGCCCGGGTCACCGGCGTCGAGGTGGACGGCCCGCACACCGTCGACCTGCTCCCGCCCGACCGGACCGTCCGATACGTGGGCCAGCCCGTCGCCGCCGTCGCCGCCCCCACCCTCCGCCAGGCGCTGGCCATCGCCGAAGGCGCGCGCGTCGCCTACGACCCGGTCCCCGCCGCCCTCGACGACGCGCCCGACGCCCCGCCCGTGTACGACGAGCGGAGCAGGAAGCACGCTCCCAGCTCCAGCGAGGGGCTGAACCTGCCAGGCGGCTGGAACGGCAACGTCAAAGGCCCCTTCGCCATGGCGGGCTGGCGCAGCCGTACCGCGCTGAACCGGATCGAGGCCGCGCGGCGCCGCGCCGACCCCCGCCTGGTGACCGGGACGTTCACCACGGCGGTGCAGGTGCACACCCCGCTGGAGCCGCACGCGTGCGTGGCCCGCTGGGACGGCCCCGGCGAGCTCCACCTGCACCTGTCCACCCAGACGGTGGGGCTGGCCGCCGAGCAGGTCGCCAGACGCTGGGGTCTCGCCGTGGACCGGGTCCACATCGTCGCCGACCACGTCGGCGGCGGTTTCGGCGCCAAGACGGGGGTCACCGCCGAGACGGTCGCGGCGGTCGAGCTCGCCCGGGTCTGCGGCGCGCCGGTGCGCGTGGTGCTGAGCCGCGCCGAGGAGCTCACCGACGCGGGGAACCGGCCCGGCACCCGGACCAGGCTCGCGCTGCTCACCGACGACAAAGGTGACCTCGCGGCCCTCGCCATGGACGTCCGCGGACGTGGAGGGGTGGCGGTCGGGTCGGCCGTCGCGGTGCTCGCCCGCCTCATGTACGGCACGGCGCCCCGGATGCTCCGCGACTCCGACGTCGTCACCAACGAGCCGCCCGGCACGCCGTTCCGCGGGCCCGGGGCGGCGCCCATGCTCTGGGCGCTGGAACAGGCCGTGGACGAGGCGGCCCACCGCCTGGACGAGGACCCGATCGCGCTGCGCCGCCGCTGGGACGGCAACCGCAAGCGCCACGCGCTCTACGACTGGGCGGCCGGCCTGCCGGTCTGGCTCGACAGGCCGCCGACCGGCTCGCAGACGGGCAGGTTCCGCCGGGGTGTCGGGGTGGCCGCCGCCAACTGGGCCTACATGCTCGATCCGGCCACCGAGGTCGAGCTGGAGGTCCAGGGGGACGTGGTCGTCGCCCGCACGACGGTCCAGGACATCGGGACCGGCACCCGTACCGTCATCGCCGGCGTCCTGGGCGAGGAGCTCGGCCTGCCCCCCGGGCGGATCCGCGTGGAGATCGGCAGGACCGGCGCCGTGCACGGCCCGCCCTCCATCGGCAGCCGCGCCACGGCCTCGGTGGCTCCGGCCGCGCGGGACGCCGCGCGGCGCCTGCGGGCGCAGGGCCTGGCCGACGGACGCAGAGTCGTGGGCAGGCGCCGCGGCGACCGGCGCGGCTACCTCACGCCCGTCGCGGTGGCCGGCATGGCGCTGGGCCGCGGGTTCAGCGGCTCCGTCCACGTCACCGAGGTCGAGGTCGACACCCGCCTGGGCGTGATCAGGCCGCTGCGGGTGTGGGCCGGGATCGCGGTCGGCCGCGTCTACGCCGAGCAGCTGGCGCGCAGCCAGTGCGAGGGCGGCGTCGTCCAGGGCATCGGCTACGCGCTGCACGAGGAGCGCCACGTCGACCCGGTGACGGGGGCCGTGCTGACCGCGAACCTGGAGGACTACCGGATCCCCGGGATCGGGGACACCCCGGAGATCACCGTCCACTTCCACCAGGACGGGTGGGACCACGTCAACGGCGGAGGCGTCGGGGTGGGCGAGATCTCCACGATCGGCGTGGCCGCCTCGGTCGGCAACGCCGTCCACAGCGCCACCGGCTGGCGCCCCCGTGACCTGCCCGTCCGGCCTGACCGGCTGCTCGAAGGGATCAGACGTTGACCGCCCCCACCGCCACCGGCTGGCGCCCCCGTGACCTGCCTGTCCGGCCTGACCGGCTGCTCGAAGGGATCAGACGTTGACCGCCCCCACCGATCTCGGCCAGGCCGCCGGACACGCGGGCGAGTTCCGCGCGGGTGGCACCGACCTGATGGCCCGCCGCCCGGCCGGGCCGTACGTGGACCTGCACGGTCTCCCCGGCCTGTCCGGCCTCACCTGGCGGCCGGACGGCTCGGCCCGGATCGGCGCGCTGACCACGGTCGCGGAGCTGGCCGGCGACGCGCGGCTCCGCGCCGCCCATCCCTCCCTGGCGCTGACGGCGGAGGCCCTGGCCACACCCCAGATCCGGGCGGTGGCCACCGTCGGCGGCAACCTGCTCCAGCGCAACCGCTGCTGGTACTACCGCAACCCGTCCTTCTCCTGCCACCAGAACGGCGGTGACTCCTGCCCGGCCCGCGCGGGGCTCACCCTCTACTCCGCGGTGATCGAGACCGGCCCGTGCGTGGCCCCGCACCCGTCGTCGCTGGCGATGGCGCTGCTCGGATGTGAGGCGTCCGTCGAGGTGCGCGGCAGGGAGCCGTTCCCGGTCGGCGAGCTGTACGGCGACGGCTCCGATCCGGCCCGCGACCACCTGCTCGGACCGGGCGAGATCCTCGTCGCGATCGACCTGCCGCCGCCCGTGCCGGGGGAGCGGGCCGCCTACCACCGCGCGATCGGCAGGTCCGAGGCGGAGTGGCCGCTGGTGGAGGCGGTGGCGCGGCTGGTCCTGGCGGAGGGGAGGATCACCTCCGCCGCGGTGGCCGTGGGCGGCGTCGCCCGCGTCCCCCTGCGCCTGCCCGAGGTCGAGGAGGCGCTCCTGGCCGGTGAGCCCCTCGACCGCGCGGCCGGCCGGGCCGCCGCCCGATGCTCTCCGACGGCCCAGAACGGCTACAAGGTGGCGCTGCTCACCGGGACGGTCCTGGAGGTGCTGGAGCGCGCCTCAGGAGCGGCCGGGGGCCGGTCCTGAGGCGCGCTCCGGGGCTCAGAAGTACTTCGGGAAGAGGTCGGTCGTCGGCCAGGTGGTGACCTTGCCGATCTCGGCGTTCATGCGCGGGCTGAGCACGTCGAAGTCGAGCGAGCCGGTCTCCTCCCGCCGGTTGAACAGGGCCGCGTAGGTGAAGCCGTTCTGCAGCCGGGCGAGGTAGGTGTAGGTCCCCGGCAGCGATCCGTTGTGCCAGGTGTTGAGGTGGCCGGGGACCTGGCGCACGTACCAGCCGCCGCCGTACCACCATCCGTCGCCGCTGACGCCGATCTCCGGCTTGGCGAACAGCTTGGCGATCGAGGTCGCGTCGAGCACCGGCCCGGCGGCGTCGAAGACCCGCGAGAACCGCACCAGGTCGACCGCCGAGGCCAGCCAGCCGCCGCCGGCTCCCCGGTTCTCCATGCTGAAGCCGCCGTAGGGAGCCGGCGTCACCGTGCCCGACTCGTCCATGACGGTCTTGCCGGTGTACTGGGAGGAGTAGACGACCTCGGTCGGCGCCGCCGCCGACCGCAGGGTGCGGCCGAGCCGCATCCGGGTGATGCCGACCGGGGCGAGGAGCTTCTGCTTGACGTAGGACTCGTAGCTCGTGCCGGAGACCTTCTCGATGATCCGGCCGAGCAGCATGTAGCCGTAGTTGCTGTAGGCCATGCGCGTACCCGGGGCGAAGTCCAGGGGCCGGCCGCCGGCGTAGCGGATGATGTCGTCCTGGCTGATCGGCAGCGGCACGTCCAGCGTGGCGGAGATCTGGTGGTCCAGGTACAGGTAGTCGTTCGAGATGTCCCGGTCCCAGCCGCCCAGGTGCTGCATCAGGCGGAGCACGGTGACCTGCGCGAGGCGCGGGTCGGCCTCGGCCGACAGGCCGAGCAGCGTGGTGA
>NZ_JBSFPS010000352.1:0-9050 GCF_053588315.1 Streptosporangium sp. NPDC003464
GGACCGGCTGGACATCGATGAGGCCGCGCGCCTGGCGGAAGAGTCCGCGCGCCGCGCGGAGCAGGAGTTGCAGCGGGCTCGGGAGTCCGCCGCGTTCTCAGGCCCTCCCGTTCCCAGGTCCTCCCGTTCTCAGGCCCTCCCGTTCCCAGGTCCTCCCGCCGTTCCCCGGCGCCCTCCTTCCGTGCCGCACGGCCCCCTCCCGACCGGACGGCATGGGCACCGTCCGATACTCGAAGGAGGAGAACCTTTCAGGCCCCTCCGCCGCGACCTCCGGGGGGAGGGGAAACGCGGATCCTCCGCGACGGGGGACAGCAACCGTAGGGGGACGCTCATGCTTCCCGGGTCTCATCTGGCACTGGCCCTCGCGCTCGGGGCGGGAACGGCCGGCGCCGCCGCCACGGCCGCGGTAACGCCCACACCCGGCCCGACCAGCCCATCCGGCCCGACCAGTCCATCGGCCCCGACCAGCCCGTACATCTCGCCGAGCCCAACCGGGTCACCGAGCCCGACCGGATCGCCGAGCCCGACCGGCCAGGCGGGCGCGTCGGCCCGCGCCGAGATCAAGGACGTCGACGGCAACCAGGTCGGCCTGCTGCGCATCGACACCAGGGACGACGGCAAGGTCAGGCTCAGGGTCCGGGTCCGCGGCCTGCCCCCCGGCTACCACGGCTTCCACATCCACAACAAGGGCGTCTGCGACCCCAGGTCGACCGACCCCGCCACCGGCAGCCCCTTCTTCAGCGCGGGCCCCCACTTCAACCTCGGCCCGGGCCCGCACCCCGGCCACTCCGGTGACCTGCCCAGCCTCCTGGTCGGCAAGGACGGCGTCGGCAGGGCCACCGACGTGACCGACCGCTTCCGGGTGCGGCAGCTCCTCGACGGGGACGGCAGCTCCGTCATCGTCCACGCCCGGCCGGACAACCAGGCCAACATCCCCAAGCGCTACAAGCTCAAGGGGGGCGGGAGCGGCCCGGACGCCGAGACGCTCAAGACGGGCGACTCCGGTGGCCGCATCGCCTGCGGCGTGATCGCCCGGCGTTAGGGGGCAGGTCCCGGCCGTGCGCCCGGGCCTCTTCCGGACGTCCGGCCCGGAGGCCCGCTCCGCGACGGGTGGAGCCCGTGAATCCGCTCGGTCCGGCAGGCGGGCCAGAATAAATGAGATTTTCTGCCACTTTGAAATCGTTACCGAGGTAACGTATCCAGATGCGGCCGTTTACGGCCCCATCACCGGTGACCTGTCGGAGGTCGCGGAAGGAGTGCGGGTTATTCGAGGCCCTCCGCGTCGGGGCATTACCGCTCAGCATGTCAACGGCATTCGTCGAGAGAATGGCAGAGAAGAGATGGACCCGAGCAATCTCACGTGGCGGAAATCGAGTTTCAGCAGCAGCAACGGCGGTGACTGCGTCGAGGTGGCCGAGCTCGGAAGCACCGCCCACCGGCCGGAGCGCAAGCGCGACGCCACCCATGCCGTCCGCGACAGCACAGACCCTTCGGGGCCCGTCCTCTACTTCACCCTCACCGAATGGAACGCATTCATCAAAGGCATCAAAGCATCCGAATTCGACCTTACGGAACCGACCGGGTCATAACCTATGTTCTGCTCCTTGATACCGGCCGGTTCCGGCACGGGAAAGGCCGGCGGCTCACGGGACGCGGAAAAGGCGGGCGCGGTGCTGACCACGAGTTGAGCATTTGCTGACCCGCCCGCTCCTAGCGTTTCCGTAGCCGGCCGGAGGGCCGGGACCGGACCGGAGGGGCAGGCCATGCGGCGGCTGGAACGCGAGCGGCGACGGCGCGTCGCGGTCATCCCCCTGATCGGGATGGTCGCGTGCGCCCTGTCCGCCTGCGGGAGCGGCCCGGCGCCGGGCCCGCTCTCACCCGGCGGGACCGCCGCGACCGCCGGCGGGGTGCGGCCCGGCGGCACGCCGGGCATGCCGGCCGCCGGATCGGCCACACCGGGCGGAGCCTCCGCCGCCCCGGTGTTCCCCGGCACCGCCCCGATGTTCCCCGGCGTCACGGGCCCCGCGCTCCCCGGCACCACGCCGCCGGACGCCTACGCCCATGGCCGGCCCGGCATGCTCGGCCCGGCCGCCGCGAGATTCCCCGAGCGGGTATACGTGCCCAACAGCGAGAGCGACACCGTCACCGTGATCGACCCGCGCACCTACCGGGTGCTCCGCACCTTCGAGGTCGGCCGGCGGCCGCAGCACGTCGTCCCGTCGTGGGACATGAAGACTCTCTGGGTCAACAACACCGACGACGACTCGCTGACGCCGATCGACCCCAGGACCGGCAGGCCCGGAAAGCCGGTGCACGTGGACGACCCCTACAACCTGTACTTCACCCCGGACGGCCGCACCGCCCTGGTGCTGGCCGAGCGGGAGAACCGGCTCGACTTCCTCGCCCCCCGCACCATGAGGCTCCGGCACTCCATGAACCTGCCGTGCAGGGGGATCAACCACGCGGATTTCACCGCCGACCGGAAGACCTTCCTGGTCAGTTGCGAGCTCTCCGGGCATCTGGTCGCCGTCGACATGGCGACCCGGAAGATCCGCGCCGTCATCGACCTGGCGGACGGCACCACCCGGCGCGGCACCACCCGGCGCGGTGGCGCCCGGCCCGGCGCCACGCGGAACAGCGGCACGCAGCGCGGCACCGCGCAGAGCCATGACACGCAGCGCGGCACCGCGCGGAACAACGGCATGCAGTACGGCACCGCGCACGACCACGGCATGTGGGGCAGTCACACCGGGAGCGGCGTCACGCGGAGCGGCGGCCTGTCCCGGCGCAACGGCCTGTCCCGGAGCACCGGGCATGACGCCGTCCTGCCCGGCCACATGCCGGAGACCGGCAGGCTCGGCGCCAACATGCCGCAGGACGTCAGGCTCTCCCCCGACGGCACCACCTTCTACGTCGCCGACATGGCCAGACGCGGCGTGTGGCTCGTCGACGCCGAGAAGTTCCGGGTCACGGGTTTCATCGGGACCGGCCGGGGCGCCCACGGGCTCTACGTCAGCCGGGACTCGCGGCTGCTGTACGTGTCCAACCGCGGCGCCGGATCGGTCACGGTCATCTCCTTGGCGCTCCGCCGCCCGGTCGACACCTGGCACATACCCGGCGGCGGTTCGCCGGACATGGGCGGGGTCTCGGCCGACGGCAGCCGCCTGTGGCTGTCCGGGCGTTACGACGGCGTCGTCTACGTGTTCGACACCCGTGCCGGCCGTCTCATCCGCAAGATCAAGGTCGGCGCCGGTCCGCACGGCCTGTCCGTCTATCCCCAGCCCGGACGCTATCCGCCCGGCCGCACCGGGATCCTCCGGTGAGGTGCGGCGGGCCCCGTTCACGGCCGACCGGCCCGGCCTTCGAGCTCACGCCTGCGGCGTAGCAGCGCGGCGTGACGGGCGCGGGCCCGCACCAGGACGACGAGGGCCACGGCGGTCATCGTCACCGCGACGGCGACACCCGTCACGCCCACCCAGGTCCCGCGGACCGCGGCGACGGCGACCGCGGCGGCCGTCAGCAGCCCCGTCGCCACCACCGACAGCCAGCCGGCGATCACCTGGTCGAGGGCGAACAGCGGTGTCCTCCGGGTCAGCGCCCAGCTCCCGTAACCCGTCCAGGCCAGGCAGAGTGCGACGAGCAGCCCGAAGGCCAGGTGCGTGCGGCCCGGCAGCGCCGGCTCCGTGGCCCACAGCAGGCCCACGCCCACCGCCCCCACCAGGCCGCCCAGCAGCGCCACGACGGCGCCGATCCGGCTGCGCAGTGAAAGCGGCCGGGACAGTTTGCCGATCATGTCATCGGGGTTCATCGCCGGTATCCCTTCTCCGTCAGATGGTCGCGCAGCATGCGCCGCGCACGGGAGAGGCGTGACTTGACGGTGCCGACGGGGACGGCGCAGATCTCGGCGCAGTCTTCCACGGAGAGATCCTCCAGGTAGAACAGCACGAGGATCTCCCGCTCGCGGACCGGCAGCCCGGACAGCCCCTCGACCAGCTCGGCGCGGTCCACGAGCGCGACGGTCGCGTCCGGTGACACCGGTCCGTCCCCGACCGCGACCTCCGGCCTGGCGTACTCCTCTCGGAGCCTGTTGGCCACCGCGCGCCGGGCGATCGTGAACAGCCACGGCGCGAACCTGCCGGGCTCCTTGAGCCGGGGCAGCCCGCGGACCACGGCAAGCCAGACCTCCTGGCTCACGTCGTCGGCCTCCACCGGGCCCAGCATGCGGCGGACGTAGGTCCACACGGGGCCGTGCCAGGCCCGGACCAGCTCGGCGAACGCCTCACGCTCGCCGAGCTGGCAGCGGACCACCAGTAGTTCGTCGCTCACCTTGCCTCCTCACCCGGCACAGTCGGGGAGCAGGCCCGTCAGGTTCACGGCCCCGCGGGCTCCGGCTCACGATCCCACGGCCCCGCGGGCTCTGGCCCACAATCCCACGGGCTCCGGCCGTGGAGGGCGGAGGCTAGTCCGCCGGGAGGTGGGCGGTGAGCCACTCGACAAGCGGGGTGAGGTCGCGCCAGACCGCGCGGACGCGGTCGAGGACCTCGGGGGTGTGGACCCACGGCTCGGGAGGGAAGCGGCGGCCGGCGTGCAGGGATCTGTGGCGGAGCAGGTCGAGGCGGGGGTGGCCCTCCGGGGTGCCGCGGGGGCGGGTCTTCAGCCGGTCGCCCTCGATCTCGTAGCCCGCCGCACGGAGCTCGTCCACGATCTTCGCCAGCGGGACGCCGCTGAGCTCCTCGTCGACCGCCTGACGGTAGCGGGCGAGCTGGCCGCCCTGCGCCGAGTAGAGGCCCGCGCCGGCGTGCAGCCCGGCGGCGTCGATCTGGACGTAGTAGCCGATGGCGTCGGCGGTGGCGGCATAGGCGCCCTGGTGGGTCTTGTAGGGCGACTTGTCCTTGGCGAAGCGGACGTCGCGGTGCGGACGGAACAGGTGCACCGGGCCGAACTCGGCGGCCAGCTCCTCGCCCAGCGCGGTCATGGGCGCCCTGACCATGTCTGTGTAGAGCTGCTTGTGACGCGTCCAGTAGGTCTTGGAGTTGTCGGCCTCCAGGCCCTCGTAGAACAGGAAGGCCTCGTCGGGGAAGCCGCTGAAACTCATGGTGCCCATACTTCCATCCGCGACCGACATCGGCCCGTCACCGCCTGACGGGCTCCCTGTCCTCGCCGTACTCCTCGCCGGGGGCGAGTTTCCCGCCGTACAGCTCGGAGACCGTCACGAACGTGTAGCCCCGGGCGGCGAGCTGGTCCAGCACATGGGGGGCGGCTTCGATCGTGGTGGGGTGGATGTCGTGCATGAGCACGACGGAGCCCGGCGGGGCGGCGCTCGCCCGCCGCGTGACGATCAGGCTGTCGCGGTCGCGCCAGTCCTTGGTATCGACGTCCCACAGGATCTGGGCGAGCCCCCTGTCCCGGGCCACGGCGGCGACGCGCTTTCCGGTGGCCCCGTACGGCGGCCGCATGAGGGTCATCCAGCGCCCGGTCACGTGGTGGACGACCCCCTGGGTGCGGCTCAGCTCGCCCCTGATCCCGGCCTCCGACAGTGCGGTGAGTTGCGCGTGGCTCCAGGTGTGGTTGCCTACCTCGTGCCCCTCCGTCACCATCCGGCGGAGGTTGTACGGGCCGTCCCCCTCCGCCACCATCCGGCCGATCACGAAGAAGGTCGCCCGGACGCCGCGGCCGGCGAGGATGTCGAGCAGCTGCCCGGTGTGTTCGCCCGGCCCGTCGTCATAGGTCAGCGCCACACACTTGATCCGTCCACAGTCGATGTGGCGCTTCCCGGGCGGGACGGGATACCTGCTCCTGGGCCACTGCGGCTGGATCGCGGCCAGTTTGGCGGCCAGGGCGCCGGGGTCGACCGGCGGGGGCGGGGTGGCGGGGGCGGCCACCGGCACGCTCCCGGGCCTCACCACGGCGACCGGTGTGGCGCATCCCCCGGCCCCTGCCATCAGGGCGATCAGGACGATCCACAGCCGCACGCTTCCCCCAAGGAGGCCATGCGGGGCTACGGGTAATCCTCGGCCGCGTCCCCCCGCAGGATCCTGGCCAGGTCCTCCCACCAGGATGGGACATCGGCCTGTAGTTCGGCGTATCGACGCGCCACCCGGATGGCGCATCCGCCGGGATCGGTGCCCAGGTGACGGCGTTTCACCGGCCCCTCCTGCCAGCGGTAGAAACCATCGCGGAAGCGGATGACCAGCCCTATCCAGACCGACAGGATCCCGTCGTCCCCGACCTCGTGGACACCGGTGACACCGAGGTCCCCCAGCTCGGCGCGGAGCCGGGCTATCTCCCCGCGCGGCCCGTTCACCCGCCACCTCCCGGGCCGGGCGGCGGGAGCGGTCGGTCGGGGGCGGGGCCGTCGTCCGGCGGGGCGGGCAGGGCGGGACGGGAGACCGAAAGCGACATACTGTAATGATGCGGTTCCGTCCTGTCGCCGGACAGTGGTTCGCCGCTATTGGTCTGGAGCCCCCGGCCCCCGGTGGTGGCCACCGAGGGACGCCCCGCGGGGCCTACGCGGCCTGCCGCTGCGCGGGCAGCCGGAACTCGCCCTCCTCGATGGCGTAGTCCTCGAGCATCGTACGGAGCTGGCGACGGCCGCGGTGCAGACGCGACATGACCGTGCCGATGGGGGTGCCCATCCGCTCGGCGATCTCCTTGTAGGCGAAGCCCTCCACGTCGGCCAGGTAGACGGCCACCCGGAAGTCCTCGGGCAGGGCGCGCAGGGCGTTCATCACCGCGCTGTCGGGCAGCTGCTCCAGCGCCTCGGTCTCGGCGGACTTGAGCCCGGAGGACATGTGGGACTCGGCGGCGGCGAGCTGCCAGTCCTCGATCTCCTCGGTGGCCGAGAGCTTGGGCGAGCGCTGCTTCTTGCGGTAGTCGTTGATGAAGTTGTTGGTGAGGATCCGGTGCAGCCACGCCTTGAGGTTGGTGCCCTCACGGAACTGGTGGTAGGAGGTGAACGCCTTGGTCACCGTCTCCTGCACCAGGTCCTCGGCGTCGGCGGAGTTACGGGTCAAACGCATCGCGGACGCGTAGAGCTGGTTGGTGACCGGTACAACGTCGCGCTCGAACCAGTCCTGGCGCTGCTCTTCGGTCATCGTGATCACGTCATCCCCCTCTTGCTATTCCCCCACTCACCGTCCGGTGCAGGCGCGAGACACCTTCCCCCACGGCTTACGGCATGCTCGCACGCACGTGGTAAAGGTGCCGTTAAGAGTGATCGTGCCTGCTCAGGGGGTTCATCAGTGGCTGTGCCAGTGGCGGGTGCGACACGCCCTACAGCCGGACAAGTCTCATTATCGTAACATCCTTCCTTCAATTTGACTGAACATGTGTCTATCATCACATAACCGCAGCTAGCGATACCTTTAGCCCTATGAAATACGTGGATCGACACGACCCCGAGACCCGGACCTGGGTGGCCGAGGCCATCCGCCGAGTCGAGGCCGACGCCCATAGAAGCTGCGACACCCATCTCCACGTCTTTCCGCTTCCCTCGCGGTGGGGGGTAAACCTCTACCTGAAAGACGAGTCGGTCCACCCGACCGGTTCGCTCAAACACCGGCTCGCGCGCTCTCTCTTCCTGTACGGCCTGGCCAACGGCTGGATCGGTCCCAGGACCACGGTCGTCGAGGCCTCCAGCGGCTCGACCGCGGTGAGCGAGGCGTACTTCGCCCGGCTCATCGGCCTGCCGTTCATCGCGGTGATGCCCGCCTCGACCTCGCGCGAGAAGATCGCGCTGATCGAGTTCTACGGTGGCAAATGTCACCTGGTGGACGACCCTGGAACGATCTACGAGGAGTCCCACCGGCTGGCCGTCGAGACCGGCGGCCACTTCATGGACCAGTTCACCTATGCCGAGCGGGCCACCGACTGGCGCGGCAACAACAACATCGCCGAGAGCATCTTCAACCAGATGGAGATGGAGCCCCACCCCGAGCCCACCTGGATCGTGGTCGGCGCCGGCACCGGCGGCACCTCCTCCACCATCGGCCGTTACATCCGCTACCGGCGCTACGCCACCCGGCTGGCCGTGGTCGACCCCGAGGGTTCGGCGTTCTACTCCTCCTGGTGCTCCGGCGACGCCACGGCCACCGCTCCCGGCTCCCGCATCGAGGGCATCGGCCGCCCCCGGGTGGAGCCGTCCTTCATGCCCACCGTGATCGACCGCATGCTCCAGGTCCCCGACGCCCTCTCCATCGCGGCCATGCGCTGGGTCCGCGAGGTCACCGGTCGCGACGTCGGCGGCTCCACCGGGACCAACGTGGCGGCGGCCGTACAGCTCCTGCGGGAGATGCGCGAGGCGGGCGAGCGGGGCAGCGTCGTCACCCTGATCTGCGACGGCGGCGAGCGCTACCGGGACACCTACGACAACGACGCCTGGCTCGCCGGGCACGGCCTGGACATCGACCCCCACCTGGTGGGGCTGAGGTCCTTCCTCACCGAGCCCTGACCTCCGCTCCCACCCGACCAGAATTTCCTTTTGGCGCTAGGGTTTGGGCGCTAATGTGAGCACCACTTGCATCGATCTTGAAGAACTCGCGAGGAGGGGCATATGACGACGCCCTACGGTGACTTCGGGCGGAGCGGCGACCCTGAGGTCGACCGGCTGCTGGAGGGCTTCGGCAAGCTCTCCAAGCAGTACGAGAAGATGATCGACGAACTCTCCGAGGCGAACGGGCAGGGAGAGGCCGCCGACGGTCTGGTCCGGGTGGAAGTCGGTCCCGAGGGCTCGCTGATCGGCGTGAAGATCGACCCGCGGGCCATGCGCCTGGGCTCCGAGGCGCTGGCGGACGCGATCATGGAGGCCGCCACGAAGGCGCAGACCCGCGCGACCGAGCGCCTGAGCGAGGTGATGGCGCCGCTGACCAACCAGTTGGAGGGCTTCAACCACTCGGTGCAGGACCGGTTGCCGCGCATGGGGCTGACCCCCCGCATCGACTCCGATCCGCAGATCGCCGAGGCGCTGCGCGAGCTCCAGAAGATCCGCTCCGAGCACGAAGGCCGGTGATCACCGAGGCCGGTGATCCGGCGGACCGTACGGCAGGCCGTGC
>NZ_JBSFPS010000353.1:0-8953 GCF_053588315.1 Streptosporangium sp. NPDC003464
GGCGGCGCGCTGACCGGCAGGACCAGCGGCGCCGAGTGGATCACGGTCGGCGGCGCGGAGTGGGTCGCAGCAGGTAGGGCGGGGTGGGACGCCGCCGGCGGGACGGGGCGGGTCACGGCGTCCACACCTCGCCGAACGGGCCGAAGACCTTGGCGGCGGTCATCGCCGCGGCGAGCGCCAGGAAGCCGCCCATGACCAGGTAGTCGGTGCGGCCGAAGCCGAGCTCGCGCATCCAGGTGCGGTGCTTGGCGCCGAAGCCGCGCAGGTCCATGGCGTTGGCGGTGTCCTCGGCGTCGATCAGCGCGTTCACCGTCACCGGGACGACGACGGGCTTCAGCGAGGCGAGTTTCCTGAACGGGTTGCGGCTGCGGCTGTGCTCGTAGCCGCGGACCCGCTGGGCGTCGATGGTCTCGCGCATCGAGGCGACCGTGGACGGCAGGAACCGGAAGGTCAGGTCCACGCCGTAGGCGAGGCGCTGCGACAGGCGCAGCCGCGCGAAGGCGGTGCCGAAGTCGGAGGGGGCGATGTCGAAGGCCACCGGGAAGCTGACCATCGCCAGGGAGACGTAGCGGACCAGCAGGGTCAGCGCGTACGACAGGCCGGCCCAGGTGATCTCCGTCCCGGCGAGCGGGACGGTGAACAGCGTCTCCCCGTCCCCCGAACGGGCATCCGTCGCGGTGAAGACGCTGTTGACCACCACCAGCACCGTCGTGAAGGTCAGCATGAAGATCCAGTTCGCCCTGACACCGCGCCACGGGATGCCCGCGGCGCGGTAGTACACCAGGGCGACCACGGCGCACAGGGTGATGCCCCGCAGGTCGGCGACGTTCACCACCGCCACGAGATAGAGCACGGGGACCAGCAGGAGCACGCGCGGGTCACGGCGCGCGAGGAAGGAACCCGCCCCCAGATAACGCGGCGTGACGTCCATCGCTTACAGGCCCGCCCTCTTGGCCAGCGGCTCCCAGGCGGCGTCCAGCGCCGGGACGAGGATGACGACCGCGATGCCGTTGGCCAGCAGCGCCGGCAGGTAGTTGATGAAGACGAAGGTCTCGAAGTCGACCCCCAGGAGCCAGATGTCGGTGACCACGAAGAGCAGGCCGACCGCCGTCGCGAGGAGCGCCCCGAGCGCGGTGACCAGGTGCCGGACGGTCTCGTTGGAGATCGGCGGGATCACCGTGAAGATCAGCGCGGCGAGCGCGCCGACCAGGCCGTTGGCGACGCTCCAGTTCCACCAGAGCAGGCCCGCCCCCTGGATGAGGTCGATGACGATGTTGCCCACGCAGCCGACGAAGAAGCCGGCGATCACGCCGAAGCGCTTGCCGAAGAACGGCACCAGCGCGAACGCGGGACGGACGGCGACGCTCTGGGTCCCGGGGATGACGAAGCTGAACAGGCCGAGCACGGCGTACAGAGCCGCGCCGACGGCGCCGAACACGATCGTCCTGGAGTTGAGCCTCCACGGGGAGTGGCGCGGTGACAATGCCTCTGTACTCACGAAGGGGGGATTCCTTCCGGGTGGGGGATGAGGCGGCGCGCGAGGTCGAACGGGTGGGGTATCCCTCCCGCGCCATGGACGTGGTCGCGGATCGCCCGGACCAGGCTGGTCTGCCGGAGCCCCGCGCGGGACCAGATGTCCGCGTCGTGGGCCAGTTCGGCGGGCGGCGCGTCGGCGACGACCCGCCCCCCGTCGACGACGACGATCCGGTCGGCCGAGGTCAGCGCCAGGTCGACGTCGTGGGTGATGAAGTAGACGCTCTCGACGGCGCCCAGGACCTGGGTCATGAACCGCGTGGTGGTGTGCAGGTCCTGGCCGGCGGTGGGCTCGTCGAGGATGAGGGTGCGGGGCCGCATGGCCAGGGCCAGGGCGACGGTGAGGCGGCGCTGCTGGCCGAAGGAGAGCGTGCGCGGGGAGCGCTCCATGACGTCGGCCTCGTCGTCGAGGAGCATCGCGCGCAGCGCCTCCTCCGAGACCCGCCGGATCTCCTCCTCCGGCCGGCCGAGGTTGCGCGGGCCGAAGGCCAGCTCGTCGCCGACGGTCGCGCAGAACAGCGCCTGTCCGGGGTTCTGGAAGACGTATCCGAAGGTGGTGGCCAGCTCCCTGGTCGAGCGCTCGGTGACCGGCGCGCCGTCCACGTGGACGGCGCCGCGCAGCGGTTCGAGGAGCCGTACGGCGGCGCGCAGCAGGGTGGACTTGCCCGCCCCGTTCCGCCCGAGGACCGCGACCCGCTCGCCGCCTCCGAGCGCCAGGTCCACCCCGTTCAGCACGGCCCGCCCGCCGTACCCCAGCGAGGCCCCCCGGTAGTCCAGCCTCGCGGCCGTGTCCCGGCCGTCCCGTACGGCGGGCCCGCCGGGCCGCGTGGCGGGCGGCTCGGCGGCGTGGCCGGGCCGCGTGAGACCGGCGGGCGCGGCGGGCAGTTCGGCGGCGCGGGCCACCAGCGTCTCGAAGGGCAGCTTCACGTGGGCCACCGGCGCCGAGGCCAGGAAACCGGCCACGTCCCCGGCGTAGCCGCTCCGCCCGCCCTCCAGGTAGAGGACCTGGGTGGGCGCGAACCGCAGGATCTCCTCGACCCGGTGCTCGACGACCACGGCGGCCCCGCCCTCGTCGACGAAGCGGCGCAGCTCGCGCATGAGCCGCAGGCCCGCCGCCAGGTCGAGGTTGGCCAGCGGCTCGTCCACCAGGACGGCCCGGGGCCGCATCACCAGCACGCCGGCGAAGGCGACCAGCTGCAGCTCGCCGCCGCTCAGCTCGGCGGTGGCCCTGCCGAGCAGGTGCCGGATGCCCACCCGGTCGGCCACCTCGCCGATCCGGCGGCGGATCTCGGCCCGGGGCAGGCCCAGGTTCTCCGGTCCGAAGGCCAGCTCGGCGTCCACGGTGGTGCCGACGATCTGCTTGCGGGGGTCCTGGAGCAGGGTGCCGACGGTGGTGGACAGCTGCCTGACGCTCTGCTCGGCCACCGGCCGCCCGCCGACCAGGACCTCACCGGTCACCTCGGTGCGGTAGGCGTGCGGGACGAGCCCGTTGAGCAGCCGGAGCAGGGTGCTCTTGCCGCCGCCGGAGGGGCCGCTGACCAGCGCGAGGTCGCCGGGGCCCACGGCGAGGTCGACTCCGGCGAGCACCTGCCGCCCGGTGGTCTGGTAGCGGACCGAGGCGCCCCGCAGCTCGATGATCACAATCCTCTTTCCAGGAAGTCGCGTTGGCGCGCGGACGGCGTGTCGAGACCGATCCCCAGCGCGCGCAGCTTGAGCCGGGCGACCCGCTCGTCCAGCTCGCCGGGCATGAGGTGGACGGCGGGCTCCATCGCCGGGCCGTGGGTGACCAGGTGCTCCACGGCGAGCGCCTGCACCGACAGGGAGAGGTCCATGATCTCGATCGGGTTGCCCTCGGCCGCCGCGCAGTTCACGCACTCCCCCTCGGCCAGCACGGTGACGCCGGGCGGCACGTCGCCGGTCTCGACCTCGTCCGGCACGCCCCCGGCGACGGCCACCACGGCGCCGGGCCGCATGGCGCGCAGGTGCTCGCGGGTGACCGTGTGCGCGACGCCGGTCGCGGAGAACACCAGGTCGGCCTCCGGGCAGGCGTCGAGGAGCGGGACGACCTCGAAGCCCTCGTGGTGAGCGCGCAGTGCCGCGAACGGCTCCACCTCCGTCACGACGACCCGGGCGCCGAACGCCCTGGCGTAGCGGGCCACGCCCTGGCCGACGTAGCCGTAGCCCGCGACCACGCAGACGGCGCCGGCGAGCTGGAGCCCGGTCAGGTCCAGGGCGGCCAGCACGCAGGACTGCCCGGTCCCGTGCACGTTGTCGAACAGGTATTTCGAGCGGGCGTCGTTCACGGCCAGCACGGGGATCCGCAGCTCGCCCCGGCCGGCCATGACCCGGAGCGGGCGCAGGCCGCTGGTCGTCTCCTCGGCCGCCCCGAGCAGCCCTCCCAGGAGATCGGCGGCGTGCGCCAGCCGTACGACCCTTGAGCCGTCGTCGGCCAGCACGTCGAGCCCCTGACGGAGCATGCGCAGCGCGGAGTCCCGGTCCTGCTCCGGCGAGGCGTCGGAGCGGGCGAGCACGGCGACGCCCTCGGAGACGAGGGCCGCCGCCACGTCGTCGGCGACCTCGCTCGCCGGGCAGGTCACGATCACCTCGGCCCCGGCGTCCCTGAGCGTCAGCGCCAGGTTCGCGGTCTTGGGCTCCAGCACGAGCACCAGGCCGACCCGGCGCCCGGTCAGGTCGAGTTCGCCGGCGATCGCGTTCAGCACCGGCATGGACCGGCGTGCCCAGGCGATCCGCTCCAGCCCGCGTGCCTGGAGCGAGGCGTCCCTGATGTCGGCTAGCACGCCATGTCCAGCACGAACACCTCGCGGTCCGGGCCGAGCCGGTAACCGGTGATCCCGTCGCGGACCCGCGTCCCCGGCATCCCCGCCAGGACGCCGGCCGCCCCGGACGGGCGGCCGTCCACGCCGGTCCGGGGCCCGGCGCAGACCAGGATCGCCCCGTCCCGCAGGAGGGGCAGGTGCGCCTCGGTCGCCCCGATCACCAGGTCGGCGACCGCCACCGCGTCCTCCTCGGCGAGCACCCGGTGGCCCAGGAGCGCCGCCGCCGGGTCGGTCAGGAGGGTCTGCGCGCCCATCGCCCGCAGGCAGGCGGCCAGCTCCGGCTCGTGACCGATGACCGCCACGCGCTTGCCCGCCATCAACAGGTTGGTGAGCCGGAGGATGGTCTGGACCGCGGCCTGAGCCCGGCGATGTCCGTTGTTCATGACCCCTCATCCGACTGTTTTGCAAGATCCGATTAAAGGGGAGATCCACACCCAGTGACAATGCTCTTGAGCGGATAAACGGTACCGATGAGCGGATAAACGGTACCGATCAGCCCGGGTGAGCCTCCGCGGACGCCCTTCCGCGGCGAGGAACGCGCTGAACCACGGCACCCGAGCCGCCCGTGACCCCGGCCCCGGCCACCGCCCGCCCGCCCTCCACCAGGACCCCTGGGCCCGGGATCCCCGAGGCCCAGGATCATGAATTTGCGAACACCAGAGCGACCTGTAATTTTTGTGCGATTGTTGGTCGGGCGTTTACCTACGGGGAGGGTACCGGTGTCCAGGGCGACGTTCCGGGAACGGGTGCGGTACTGGTTCGACAACACCATGTCGCGGGGCGCGGTCGCCCTGATCGGCTGGCTCGCCCTGATCTCGCTCGGGCTGATCCTGCTGGTCACCCTGTTGAGTCTGTGGCTGACCCCGGTCGAGGCGGCCAAGAACAACGGCTTCGCGGGCATGCTGTGGATGTCGCTCATGCGCACGCTGAGCCCCGGCAAGGTCGCCAGCGACACCGGGAGCACGCTGTTCGTCGCGCTCATGTTCACCGCGTCGCTGGGCGGGATCTTCATCGTGAGCGCGCTGGTCGGCGTGCTCTCCAACGGGCTCAAGACCAAGTTCGAGCAGTTGCGCAAGGGCAAGTCCCGGATCATCGAGACCAGGCACACCGTGATCCTCGGCTGGTCGGACCAGGTCTTCACGATCGTCGACGAGCTGGTCCAGGCGCACGCGAGCCAGCGCGGCTCCGTCATCTCGATCCTGGCCGACAAGGACAAGGTCGACATGGAGGACGAGATCCGCCAGCACGTGGGCGAGACCGGGAGGACCAAACTGGTCTGCCGGACCGGGCGGCCCACCGAGCCGACTGACCTCGACCTGATGAACCTCGACGCGGCCCGCTCCGTGGTCGTCCTGTCCCCGCAGGGCGACGACCCCGACGCCCACGTCATCAAGACCCTGCTCGCCCTGGCCAAGCGCTCCGGCGACCACCCGCCGGTGGTGGCCGCGATCGCGAGCACCTCCAACATGGCCGCCGCCCGCCTCGCCGGGGGCCCGGCCGTCCACCTGGTCGACTCCGACGACACCGCCTCCCGGCTCATCGTGCAGTCGTCCCGGCAGTCGGGCACCTCCGTGGTCTGCATGGACCTGCTCAACTTCTCCGGCGGCGAGATCTACCTGCGCTCCGACCGCGACCTGGCCGGCATGACGTACGGCGACGCGCTCCCGGCCTACCAGACCGCCACGGTCATCGGTCTGCGCCGCGAGGGCCGGACCATGCTGAACCCGCCGATGGACACCGTGATCGCCGCCGACGACCAGATCATCGTGATCGCCCAGGACGACTCGATGATCCATCTGGCCGACGACATGCCGCAGGCCCAGGAGGAGTCGATCGTCTCGGCCGAGCCCGACAGGCCCGGCCCGGAGCGGACCCTGCTCCTCAACTGGAACGGCCGGGGCCACCAGATCATCCGCTGCCTCGACGGCTACGTCGCCCCCGGCTCCGTCCTGGACATCGCCTCCGACCACCCCGACGCCTCCGCCGGCTTCGAGGGCCTGGTCAACCTCACGGTGAACGCCAAGGACTGCGACACCACCGACCGCTACGCGCTGGAGGCCCTGGGGCTGGGCGTCTACCAGCACGTGGTGGTGCTCTCCGACGACCGCTACGAGCCCGCGCACGCCGACACCCGGACGCTGATGACCCTGCTCCAGCTCCGCGACATGCAGACCACGCTCGGCGAGCGCTACTCCATCGTCAGCGAGATGCACGACGAGAACAACCGCGCCCTGGCCGAGGTCACCCGGGCCGACGACATCGTGATCAGCGACACGGTCATCGGCCTGCTCCTGGCCCAGCTCACCGAGAACCAGCACCTGGTCGACGTGTTCGGCTACCTCTTCGACTCGCGCGGCTCGGAGATCTACCCCCGCCCGGCCGGCCAGTACGTCCGCGCCGGGGCCCCGGTCAGCTTCGCCTCGGTGATCGAGTCGGCCCGCCGCCGCGGCGAGACCGCGATCGGCTACCGCCTGGCCGACCGGGTGAACGAGGCCCCCCACTTCGGCGTCGTGCTCAACCCCGACAAGTCACGGCCGCTCCGCCTCGGTCCCGGAGACTCGGTGATCGTCCTCGCCGAGCGCTGACCCGCCGTCGCCGGAGAGCGGGAGCGGGAGCCGGCGCCGAGGACCAGGGCCGGGAGAGCGGCGTCGGGAGAGCAGGGCCGGGGCGGCCCGCCGTACCCGGCCCCGGCGGACGGTCGGTAGGGTGCCGGGCGTGGGACTCCGCCGCATCCCGATCGAGACCGTGGTCACCGCCCTGGTGATCCTGGGCGTGCTCGGCGGGAGCGCCGTCATGGCCCGGCTCCGGCCGGAGGTGACGCCCAACGCCTGGGACTACGCGATGCCGCTGGTGGCGTGCGCCGCGGTGGCGATGCGCCGCCGCCTCCCGATCCCGGCGCTGCTGCTGGCCGTGGCGGCGGCCGGACTCTACTATCCGCTGGCCCACCTGGACGGCTGGATCTTCCTCGCCGTGCTGCTTACCCTGTTCACCGCCGCCGACCTGGGCCATCTGGCGGCCGCGGCGACCATCACGCTCATGAGCCTGCTCGCCGTCGTCCTCGGCGAGGCGAACAGCCCGATCCGGCATCTCGACGACAGCCAGTTCCTGCTGCTGGGCGGCTGGGTGCTGGCGACCCTGGCGATGGGCGGGGTCTCGCGCAACCGGCGCGCCTACCTCACCGAGGCGCGGCGGCGGGTGGCGGAGGCCGAGCGCACCCGCGAGGAGGAGGCCCGGCGCAGGACGGCCGAGGAGCGGCTCCGGATCGCGCGGGAGATCCACGACACGCTCGGCCACAACCTCTCGATGATCAACGTGCAGGCGGGGGCCGCGCTGCACCGGATCGGACAGCGGCCCGAGCAGGCCGAGGCGGCGCTGACGGCCATCAAGGAGGCCAGCAAGGAGGCCCTGCGGGAGCTGCGGGCCACGCTGGGCGTGCTGCGGCTGGTGGACGAGGACTCCCCCACCAGCCCGGCGCCGAGCCTGGCCCGGGTCCGGGAGCTGGCCGACCGGACCGGGCTCGCCGTGCGGATCGAGGTCCTCGGCGAGCTCCGGCCCCTGCCCGCCGAGGTGGACCACGCGGCTGTGCGCATCGTCCAGGAGTCCCTGACCAACGTCACCCGCCACTCGGGCGCCGGCGCCGCCGAGATCACCGTCCGGTACGGCGGCGCCGACCTCACCCTGCGGATCGACGACCACGGCCGCGACGTCCCCGGCCGCGACGCCGGCGACGGGGGCCCCGGTGGCGCCCCGGAGCCGGGCGACGGCGACCGGTCGCGGCCCGGGAGCGGGTTCGGGATCGTCGGCATGCGGGAGCGGGCCGCCGCCCTCGGCGGCTCCCTGGAGGCCGGGCCCCGCCCCGGTGGCGGTTTCCGGGTCTCCGCCCGGCTCCCCCTGAGAGGAACTTCATGATCCGTGTACTGCTCGCCGACGACCAGACGCTGGTCCGTGCCGGATTCCGGTCGATCCTGGAGGGCGAGGACGACATCGAGGTGGTCGGGGAGGCCGCCGACGGGGCGCGGGCCGTACGGCTCGCCGGGGAGCTCGGCCCCGACGTGGTGCTGATGGACATCCGGATGCCCGAGCTGGACGGGCTGGAGGCCACCCGGCGGATCGTCGCCGACGGCCGGCTGGCCGCCACCAAGGTGATCATCCTGACCACCTTCGACCTCGACGACTACGTGTACGGCGCGCTGCGCGCCGGGGCCGGCGGGTTCCTGGTCAAGGACACCGAGCCGGCCGAGCTCATCCACGGGGTCCGGGTGGTGGCCAGGGGCGACGCGCTGATCGCCCCCTCGGTCACCCGGCGGCTGATCTCGGAGTTCGCCGGGCGGGTGAAGCGGCCCGAGCCGGGGCCGGAGTTCAACGGGCTGACCGAGCGCGAGCGCGAGGTGCTGACGCTGGTCGCCGGCGGCCTGTCCAACGACGAGATCGCCGCGAGGCTGGTGCTGAGCCCGGCCACCGCCAAGACCCACGTGAGCCGGATCATGACCAAGCTGCACGCGCGGGACCGGACCCAGCTCGTGGTCCTCGCCTACGAGGCGGGCGTGGTCACCCCCGGCTGGATGGACTAACAGCCGGCGAGC
>NZ_JBSFPS010000354.1:0-8948 GCF_053588315.1 Streptosporangium sp. NPDC003464
GGCGGCCGCCCCCGCCGGGCCCTCGCTGGCCGGCCTCACCGGGCTGGTGGAGCGGTGTCTGCTGGCCGACCTGCCGGACGCGCTGCCGTACGTGCTCGACGCGCTGTCGGCGCGGGCCGCGCTCGACAGCGACGTCACCCACCTGATGGCCGCGCTCCCGGCGATGGTCCGCGCCCAGCGCTACGGCGACGTGCGCGGCACCCCCGCCACCGGCCTGGCCGCCATCGTCGACGCCCTGCTCACCAGGGTCTGCGTCGGGCTGGGCGGGGCGGTCACCGGCCTGGACGACGACGCCGCCCGCGACCTGCTGCGCCACATCGACGGGGTGCAGGCCGCCGTGGCCCTGCTCGACGGCGCCTCCGGAGCGGGATCGCCCCAGGCGCGCTGGCTGGCCGCGCTGCGCGGCGCCTGCGGCCGCTCCGACCTGCACGGGCTGATCGAGGGCCGGCTCACCAGGATCCTGCTGGACGCCGGAGACCTCGACGCCGACCAGGTGGGCCCGCGGATGTCGCGGGCCATGTCGGCCGGGCATCCGCCGGCCCGGGCGGCCGCCTGGATCGAGGGGTTCCTGTCGGGCGGCGGCCTGCTGCTCGTCCATGACGCCCGGCTGCTCGCGCTGATCGACGGCTGGCTCACCGGGCTCGCCCCCGAGACGTTCGTGGACGTGCTGCCCCTGCTCCGCCGGACGTTCGGCGCCTTCGCCGCGCCGGAACGGCGCTCGATCGGCTCGCGGGTCCGCTCGCTCGTGACCGGGACGGTCCCCGGCGCGGAGGGGGCGGCGGAGCTCGACGAGGAACGCGCGGCGGCGGCCGTGCGGACCGTGCTGATGATCCTGGGGAAGGCGGAGGCCGAGTGATGGACGAAAGACTGCGCCGCTGGCGGCTGGTGCTCGGCGGCGACGCCGACGGCACGGGGTGCGCGCTCACCGGGACCGACGCCCAGATGGACGGAGCCCTGGCCGCGCTCTACAACGGCGGTGGCGGCGGGGGCGCGGACGAGCGGAGCGGAGGTCTCGGCGCCTCCGCGCCCAGGGTGGCGCGCTGGCTGGGCGACATCCGGTCCTATTTCCCCTCGACCGTCGTGCAGGTCATGCAGAAGGACGCCGTCGAGCGGCTGAACCTGACCCGGCTGCTGCTGGAGCCGGAGATGCTGGAGGCGGTCGAGCCCGACGTCCACATGGTCGGCACGCTGCTGTCGCTCAACCGGGTGATGCCGGAGAAGGCGCGCGAGTCGGCCCGCGCGCTGGTCCGCAAGGTCGTCTCCGAGCTGGAGCGGCGGCTCGTGCAGAAGACGAAGGCGGCCGTCACCGGCGCGCTGGACCGCTCGGCCCGGACCCACCGGCCCAAACGGGTCGCCGACATCGACTGGGACCGCACGATCCGGGCCAACCTGAAGAACTACCTGCCCGAGCGGAACACCGTGGTGCCGTCGAGGCTGGTCGGCTACGGCAGGCGGCAGCGGGCCGTCCAGCGCGAGGTCGTGCTCTGCATCGACCAGAGCGGATCGATGGCCGCCTCCGTCGTCTATTCGAGCGTCTTCGGCGCGGTGCTCGCCTCGATGCGCTCGCTCAGGACGTCGCTGGTGGTCTTCGACACCGCGGTCGTCGACCTCACCGACCAGCTCCACGACCCGGTGGAGCTGCTGTTCGGCACCCAGCTCGGCGGCGGCACCGACATCAACCGGGCCATCGCCTACAGCCAGGGCCTCATCACCCGGCCCACCGACTCGATCTTCATTCTGATCAGCGACCTCTACGAGGGCGGTGTCCGGGAGGAGATGCTCCGCAGGGTTGCCCAGATGACCGCGGCCGGGGTCCAGGTCATCGTGCTGCTCGCGCTGTCGGACGAGGGCGCGCCCTTCTACGACCGTGACAACGCCGCCGCCCTGGCGGCGCTGGGGGTGCCCGCCTTCGCCTGCACCCCCGACGCCTTCCCCGGCCTGATGGCCGCGGCGATCGAACGACGTGACATCGGCCAGTGGGCCGAGCGGGAGCTGGAGCGCACGGCCAGGTGATCCCGCTCTGACAGGGGTGGCACGCACATGATCTCGCTCTGACAAGGGTGGCACGGAGGCCCGCCCCTGTCAGAGCGCCATGGCCGGCGGCGATGCCCTCACGTCCGGCCGCCCGGCGGGGGCGCCTGGGGACGACAGGCGACGTCCGGGGACGGTAGGGGACGCCCGCTCCGCGGTGGGCCGTCCGGACGGTGGGATGTCCGGGCGGCCGGCCGTTCCGCGGAGGCGCCGTCGGGAACGGTCCGGAATCCGGACGGGATCGGTCCCGAATCCCATTCCATGATCATCGATGCCGTGATCCGGGCTCGGTATCCTCCTGGCGGGCCGTCATGATCGAATGGGTCTGCCCCAGATCGCGCGCAACGGGGTTCGGAGGTGTCAGGTGGCTCTCTCTGACGGGAGCGGAGACGTCCACGGGACCGGCGAGATCGCCCGTCACCGGCGGCCGGCCGCCGACGGCGGGCACGCCTACCGGCCGGCCGGCGCCGACCAGGGGCCGGTCATCGACGTGCCGCACGCCTGTGTGACCGGTCACGGAGGCACCCCGCCCCAGGCGGCCGACCCCGCCGACCGGCTCACCACCGCGGCCAACGGCCTGTGGATCCCCAAGCACACCGCCGAGTGGGTTGGGGGGCTGCTCGCCGGGGTCGCCGCCGCCACGGGATCACCGCCGCTCCGCACCTGCTGCCCCGTCCGGCCGACCTGGCCGGGAAGTTCATGGCCATGCTCCGCAAGGTCCTGAGCAGCGTCGGGCACGTCCTCGAAAGCCTCTTCAAGACTCCCCGGGCCAGGAGGGTCGACACCGTGGCCGGCCGTCTGCACGACCGTTGGCGCGCTCCGCGCCGGCTGGACGGCGGAGGCTACGAACCCCGGATCAAGACGACCACGGACCGGGCGTGGGCGAAGAGACACGGCACGGACCGGGTCGACATCGCCAACATCGACTACAAGCGCCTGCCGCGCGACTGGCGGCAGGAGAACAGGGACTCCGCGGACGTGGCGGTCAGATTGGTGCGCGACGGCGAGAAGCGGGGAGCGGACCTGGGGAGCGAGAAGTTCATGGAGGAGGCCAGCGAGGAAGTGCACAAGGAGTGGCTCAGGCGGAACGGGGAACGGGCCCCCGCCGAGCAGCGGCTGCCGTACCGGGAGCTGACGGAGCTGGAGAAGGAGAAGGACCGGGAGGTCGTCCGCGCGGCGCTCGGCCGCTGAGCGGCGAGCCTGCCGTCGTCGCACCGGACGGGTCTCGGCGGCAGAAGCGCGCGCCCGCACTCCCCGCCGCCACACCGGAGGCGCGGGCATCGAGCGCGTCGAGTGGGCCCGCCAGCCCGGCGACACCGCCGAGCGGCCCGCGTACGCGGCCTACGGCCTGCCCTTCTACACATGAAGCCCGAGAACTCCTCCTTCACGTGGACGCTGTACGTGCGCGCCATCGACAAGGCGGGCAACATCGACAGCTCCTGCACGTAGATCCCGCTCGGCCTCTGAGGTCAGGCGGAACGCCCGCCCACCAGGTCGCAGAGCGACTCCAGGACCCGCCGCGCCGGCGAGTCGGGGAGTCGCTCCGCGGCGGCCCTGGCCCGCGCGGTGTGGCGCTCGGCCTCCAGGCGGGCCGAGTCCATGCCCGGCGAGGCCCGCAGCAGGTCGAGCGCCTCGGCGTGCAGCGCGGGGTCCGCCACGGGCCCGGACCCCAGGATCTCGCGCAGCCGTACGGCTCCCGGCTCCTGCAGGGCGTGCAGCATCGGCAGGGTGACCAGGCCGGCCCGCAGGTCGGTGCCCTGCGCCTTGCCCGAGCTGACCGGCGGCGACAGGATGTCGATGAGATCGTCGGAGAGCTGGAAGGCGACGCCGAGGGCCTCGCCGTACTCCGTCAGGGCCTCGACGACCCGGTCGTCCGCGCCGGCGCAGATGCCGCCGAGCCGCACCGCGAGCGCGATCAGCGCGGCCGACTTGTCGCGGACCACGTCGAGGTAGTGCTCGACCGCGTCCTCGCCGGGCCTGGGCCCCGCCACCTCCCTGACCTGGCCCCTGACCAGTCGCTCGAAGGCGTGCGCCTGCGCTCTCCTGGCGGGCTCGCCGAGGTCGAGGCTGACGGTGGCGGCGCGCGCGAACAGGTGGTCGCCGACCAGGATCGCGATCGTGTTGCCCCAGCGGACCTGGGCGCTGGGCACGCTGTGCCGCAGCGGCGCCTCGTCCATGACGTCGTCGTGGTAGAGGGAGGCGGCGTGGATGAGCTCGACGGTCACCGCCGCGTCCAGCACCGACACGGTCTCGTAGTCGCCGAACTGCGCGCCGAGCAGCACGAGCAGCGGCCGCCACCGTTTGCCGCCCGCGTCGAGGAGATAGCCCGCAGCCTCGGCGATGAGCGGGTCGGGGGAGTCGGCGGCGACCGCGCGCAGCCGGGTCTCCACCTCCTCCATGCTCTTGCGCAGGTGCTCGGCCAGCTCGCCGCCGGCCGGGAGGAGGTGCTCCAGTGCGGATCCCCGCATATCCGTCTCCCCGAATCATGAAATTTCAGGACTGGGGTGGACTCTAGCGCTTCATGATCGGGTGAGCGGCCGAGCTCCCGCCCCGGTCGCGGCGGCCCACGGTCAGGGGCCGAGGTGGCCCGCCGTCAGGACCAGCGGCTGGATGGACTCGCGCAGGGCCGGGCTCATCGGGCTCGGCCGCAGCGTGGCGGGGTCCAGTCTGACCTGGACGCGGCGGCCCTCGGCGTGCACGACGCCGTGGTCGGCCGACAGCACGCGGAAGCCGTACACCACGCTGGTCGTGCCGAGGTGCTCCACCCAGAAGTGCACCGCGGCCGTGCCCACGGTGCTGATCGGCACGTGGTAGGTGATGGAGAACTCGCGCACCACGAAGAAGATCTCGGCGAAGTGGGGGCGGGTGGGGTCGAAGGCCCAGCCGTGCTCCGCCCAGTAGCCGGACAGGGCCCGCTCCAGCAGCAGGACGTAGCGAGCGTTGTGCACCACGCCCATGGCGTCGAGGTCCTCGAAGTGGATCTGCACGGGCTGGATGTGCCCGGTCTGCAGGGCGGTCGTCATGTCAGGCCTCCGGGAGGATGCTGGGGTCGGTCGCGAGCGCCCGGAGCCGGTCGAGCACGGCGCGGCGGGCGTATCGGTGGCTGTGCTCGTGGTGGAGAAGGTGGGTGTGGACGACCACGGCCGAGCCGAGCGCCTCGATCTCGAAGGCGAGCAGGCCGGGGTCGGTGCCGGGCCGCAGCTCGCCGAGCTCGACGGCCCGCCCGGCCAGCCGGCTCAGCAGGTCCATCCAGCTGTCGACGGCGGCGGCGATGGCGTCGTGGACCGGGCCCGGCCGGTCGTCGAACTCCCCGTCGACGGCGCGGAAGAAGCAGCCGCCGGGCAGCTGCGCGGAGGCGTAGAAGGCCAGGCGGTGCTCGTGCAGGGCCCACAGCTTGCGCACCCTCCCGGGCACGCGCAGGGCCGGCTCGATGATCTGCTCGACCCACTGCTGCCGGGCCTGCTCCACGATCGCGAGCTGGAGTGCCTGCTTATCCGGCCAATGTGTGAAAAGTCCGGATTTGCTGACGCCGAGAGTCTGGGCGAGCCGGGCCAGTGACAGGCCGTCGAGCCCTTCCACCGAGGCCAGCCGGACGGCGGTGTCGAGCACCGCCTGGCGGGTCCGCTCACCGCGCTGGAGCCGTCCGTCGATCACGCCGTCACTCTAGCAAACAATATGACCGACCGGTCGGACTTATTTTGGGACGGGCCTCCTCCCGGGCCTGGACCCGGACCCGCGCGGGCCGGCCCGGGCCGTACGGGCCGGTGGCTCCGTACGGCCCGGGCGGGCGTCAGGTGCGGAACGGGCCGCTGACGCAGTAGGTGATCCCTCCGGAGGAGGATCCGGAGGTGCCGCGCTGGGAGGAGAAGTAAAGGCGGTCGCCGGCGGGGTTGAAGGCGGGGCCGGTGATCTCCGAGGAGCCCTGGCCGTTGATCCGCAGGAAGGGGGAGATCCTGTCGTCCGGGGTGATCAGGCAGATCTCCATGTTGCCGCCGTCCTCGGCAACGTAGAGGTCCCCGGAGGCCGAGCCGGTGAGGTTGTCCACCCCGGTCAGCGGCGCCGTACCGGGGCTGACGAGGCTGTCGTCGTAGGCGAGCTCGTAGGTGCCGGCGGCGACGTCGACCTGCCAGACCCGGTTGTCGCCCTTGGTGGTGAACCACACGGTGTCGTTGGCGTAGTAGCAGCCCTCGCCGCCGTTGAAGGGTTTGGAGCCGGAGACCTGGCTGCGGGTCGCGGTCGGGGAGCCGCCGGGATCGGGGACGTCGGCCCAGGTGAAGGCGCCGGAGGTGGCCGAGCCCGCGCGGAGCACCTGCAGCCTGCCGGACGACAGGTCGCCCCAGGTCGCTGGGACGAACCGGTAGAACCGGCCGTCGGTCTCGTCCTCGGTCAGGTAGACGACCTTGCGGACCGGGTCGGCCGCCGCCGCCTCGTGCTTGAAGCGGCCCAGGGCCGGACGCTGCACCGCGGCGCCGCCGAAGGGGTGGGTCTCGTAGACGTAGCCCCGGCTGACCTCCTCGCACGACAGCCAGGTGTTCCACGGCGTCGCGCCGCCGGCGCAGTTCTGCCGGGTGCCCGACAGGATCGAGACCGCGGAGACGACGACGCCGCCGGAGTCGAAGCGGATCGCCGAGGCACCGCCGCCGGGATTGACCTCGGAGTTGGACACGTAGATCCATCCGCCGCCGTCGGCGAAGCAGGCGCCGCCGTCGGGGGCGCTGTGCCAGGTGTAGGAGGTGCCGGGGACCGTCTGCCCGGACCGGGCGATCACCTGGCTGGTGAAGCCCGCCGGGAGCTGGATGCCGTTGCCGTCGGCGGTCAGCAGGGGCCCGTAGGGGCCGGGGGCGTTCTGGGCGGGGGCCGCGAGGGCGTCCTGCCAGAGGCTGCCGGTGAAGGCCAGGGTGCCGGCGCCGAGGGCCGAGGCGCGGAGGAATGTACGACGTTCCATTGACGGACCTCTCATGTGAGGATCAACAGGACCGTTCCCCGATCGTCCCGAGGCTAGAAGCGCCGGTGAACGGCCACCCGTGCGCGCGGTTAACGGGATATGTCCTCCCCGTACTGATTGCCCGCCACGCCGTCCGCGGGGTCCAGGGCGGGCAGGGGGTGGTCCGGGGCGGGCGGGGGCGGGCAGGGGGCCCGTGCTGGTCCGGGGTGGTCTGCGGTGTTCCGGGGTGGTCCGGGGCCGTGACGACGCCGGATGGGCGCTGTCCGTCGTGCGGTGATGTCGCGGGCGTCGTCCGGTGTGCGGCGTTGTCACGGGCGTCGTCCGGCGTGCACCGACGTCGTGGGTGCTGTCCGGCGTGCGGCGATGTCGCGGTGGCGACGAACAGCATTCGCGCCATGCACACCGTTCGCCCTTCCGCACGGCGTTCGCGAGGGAGTGGGCGCGATATACGATCGGCGGATGACCGACATCCGGCTCCGCCGTGGCGCAGGCCTCGCCGGGTGAGCGCTCCGCGGCCCGTCCTGAGCAGGGATCTCATCGTCGCCGCCGGGCTGCGGATCCTCGACGCCGAGGGGCTCGACGCGCTGAGCATGCGCCGGGTCGCCCAGGAGCTCGGCACCGGCCCCGCCTCCCTCTACGCCCACGTGGAGAACAAGGAGGAGCTGCTCGATCTGGTCTACGACGAGGTCATGGGTGAGATCCGGACCCCCGAGCCCGAGCCGGAGCGCTGGCTGGAGCAGCTCAGGGAGCTGGTCATGGAGACGTTCCGGGTGTTCGGCTCCCACGCCGACATCGCCAAGGTCGGTCTGTCCACCATCCCGGCCGGGCCCAACGCCCTGCGGGTCGGCGAGGCGCAGCTGGCCATCATGCTCGCCGGAGGGGTGCCGCCCAAGGTCGCCGCCCTGATGGTCGACCGGCTCGGCCTCTACGTCTGCTCCGACACCTACGAGGGCTCGCGGCGCGCCGGCGGCGAGGACCCGGCGAGTTTCACGGGGGAGCTCTCCGGCCAGATCGAGGAGTTCTGCCGCAGCCTGCCCGCCGACCGCTTCCCCAACCTCGTCGCCCAGGGCGGCAACCCGGTGGACGCCCGCGGCGTCGAGCGCTTCGAGTTCGGCCTGGACCTGATCCTGCGCGGCCTGCTCTCCCATGTCGAGGCGGCGGGTCCTACGACCAAGGGCTGACCTGCGGGACCGATGCCCGGGGCGGGGTGGCGCCCGTACTGTCTGATCATGACTGCTACGACGGTTCTCGCCCCATCCGAGGGGATATTCGCCCAGCGTTACCGCGCTCTGACGGTCGGCATGGTCGCATTGATCGTCCTGGTGGCCTTCGAGGCGCTCGCCGTGGCGACGGCCATGCCGGTCGTGGGCCGCGAGCTCGACGGGCTCGCGCTGTACGCCCTGGCCTTCAGCGGGTCACTGGCCGCCGCGATGGTCGCCACCGTGCTGGGCGGGCGCTGGGCCGACCTCCGAGGACCGGTCGCCCCCCTCTGGGCGGGGGTGGGCGCCTTCGCCGTGGGGCTCGTGATCGCGGGAGTGGCGCCCACCATGGACCTGTTCATCCTGGGCCGGTTCGTGCAGGGCTTCGGCGGAGGGATCTTCCAGGTCTCGATGTACGTGCTGGTGTCACGGATCTACCCGGCGGCCATGCACCCCAAGGTCTTCTCCGTCTTCGCCGGAGCCTGGGTGGTGCCGTCCATGGTCGGGCCGGCGATCACCGGCATCGTGGTGGAGCAGCTGGGCTGGCGCTGGGTCTTCCTGGGGGTGCCGCTGCTCGTCGCCCCCGCGGCCCTGCTGCTGTGGCGGGGCCTGTCCACCACGCCGGCCGGCGACGGCCCCGAGGTGGGCGAGCGCACCCCCATCATGCGGCGGCTGGGCTGGGCGGCGCTGACGCCGAACCAGCCGATCTCGTCGTAGATGACGACCTCAGCCGCCCCGTCTGCGAGGTTGGTGATGCGGTACCAGTCGGTGCC
>NZ_JBSFPS010000355.1:0-8894 GCF_053588315.1 Streptosporangium sp. NPDC003464
TGATGTATCCCTCATTGGCGAGCTTGGTGGTGGCCTTCAGCACGGTGCCGCGAGCAGCGCCGAACTCCTGGACCAGGTGAACCAGGCTCGGGATGCCGCCGAGCAGGCGGCGACGGCGCTGGAGGAGGCCGCCGAGGCGGAGGGGGAGGCGCAGCTCGCGGTCGAGGCCGCCCAGGCGGGCGTGGCCGAGGCGCAGACGGGCGTGCAGACCGCGCAGGCCGGGGTCAACGCGGCGCAGGCCGCCCTGGACCAGCTCCGGGCCCGGCAGCGCGACGCCGACCAGCAGGCCGCCGCCGCGGCCAGGCGGCTGGCCCAGCTCGGCGCGGCGGCGCAGGCCGCCAGGGACGAGTGTGAGCGGCTGGCCGGGGGCGTGAGGGCGGCGCGGGAGGCACGCGACCAGGACGCGGCCGGGCTGGCCGAGCTTGAGGAGCGGCTCGCCGCCGCCGAGGCCGCCGAGGGGCTGGAGACCGAGCCCGGCACCGAGATCCGTGACGAGCTCGCCGAGGTCTGCGCGGCGGCCCGGCAGGCCGAGATGGAGGCCCGCCTGGCCGTACGGACGGCAGAGGAGCGGGTCAAGGGGCTGGAGGGCAGGGCCGACGGCCTGATGTGCGCGGCCGAGCGGGAGCGCGAGGAGCGCTCCAGGGCCGCCGTCCTGCGGGAGCGGCGGCGCAGGCAGGCGCAGGTGGCCCAGGCGGTGGTCCGGGGGGCCGAGCTGACGCTGCGGTCTCTGGAGGCCTCACTGGCCGGCGCCGCGGCCGAGCGGGACGAGGCCGAGCAGGCGCGCGGGCAGATCGACGCCTCGCTCAAGTCCGTCCGGCTCCGGGTCCGCGAGCTGTCCGGGGAGCTGGACAAGCTGGTCAACCGGGCGCACGGCAGCGAGGTGGCCAGGACCGAGCAGCGGATGCGCCTTGAGCAGTTGGAGGCGCGGGCGGTGGAGGAGTTCGGCGTCGAGGCCCACACGCTCGTCGCCGAATACGGCCCGGACGAGCCGGTCCCCACGGTGGACGGCGATCCGGTGCCCTACGTCCGGGAGGAGCAGCAGAAGCGGGCCAAGGCGGCCGACCGGCAGATGGCCCAGCTCGGCAAGGTCAACCCGCTCGCGCTGGAGGAGTTCGCGGCGCTGGAGGAGCGGCACGCCTTCCTCAGTTCGCAGCTGGAGGACCTGAAGAAGACCCGGCGCGATCTGCTGCTCGTGGTCAAGGAGGTGGACGACCGGGTCGAGCAGGTCTTCACCGCCGCCTACCACGATGTGGCCCGCGAGTTCGAGACGATCTTCACGCGGGTGTTCCCCGGCGGCGAGGGCAGGCTGCTGCTCACCGATCCGGAGAACATGCTGACCACCGGCGTCGAGGTCGAGGCCCGGCCGCCGGGCAAGAAGGTCAAGCGGCTGTCGCTGCTGTCCGGCGGCGAGCGGTCGCTGACCGCCGTCGCCTTTCTCGTCTCCATCTTCAAGGCGCGGCCCTCGCCGTTCTACGTGATGGACGAGGTGGAGGCCGCGCTGGACGACACCAACACCCAGCGCCTGCTGACCCTGTTCGAAGAACTGCGACAGACGTCACAGATCATCATCATCACCCACCAGAAGCGCACGATGGAGATCGCCGACGCCCTGTACGGCGTGTCGATGCGGGGCGACGGCGTCACCCAGGTCATCAGTCAGCGGCTGAGAGAACACGAGTCCGTCTGACCCCCAGGGGGTCGGAGCATCCCGGGCCGTCTGGAAAACTGTGGTCTTGTGGAACCCTTCGGCATAATCGCGATCGTTGTCGTCATCGCCCTACTGGCGGCAGGCGGCATGTTGCTGCTGTTCAAGCGGCCTGGGGGCAAGGTGGCTCCGCCCGCCGAGCCGCCGCAGGTGCTGCCGATCCCCAAGGAGGGGGAGCAGGCGCCCCCCAGGGGAGCCACCGATGACGACGCGGCGACCACCACTCTCCCGCCCCCGCCGGTCAAGCCGGCCGAGCCCGTGGTCACCGGCCCGGTCATCGAGATCCCGCCGCCGTCCGCCGGCCGGATGGTACGGCTGCGCGCCAGGCTGGCCCGTTCGCAGAGCACCCTCGGCAAGGGGCTCCTGGAGCTGCTCTCCCGCGACCGTCTCGACGACGACACCTGGGACGAGATCGAGGAGACCCTGATCACCGCCGATGTCGGCGTCGCGCCCACCCGGGCGATGGTCGAGGAGCTGCGCACCCGCGTGAAGGTGCTGGGCAGCCGGACGCCGCAGGAGGTGCGCGCCCTGCTCAAGGAGGAGCTGCTCACCCAGCTCGGCATCGACCTGGACCGCACCCTGCACGTCAGGGCGCACGGCGAGCGCCCGGCCGTGGTGCTCGTGGTCGGCGTCAACGGCACCGGCAAGACCACCACCACCGGCAAGCTGGCCCGCTCCCTGATCGGTGACGGCAACAAGGTCGTGCTCGGCGCGGCCGACACCTTCCGCGCCGCCGCCGCCGACCAGCTCCAGACCTGGGGAGACCGGGTCGGGGCCGAGGTCGTGCGCGGCCCGGAGGGCGGCGACCCCGCCTCGATCGCCTTCGACGCCGTGGCCAAGGGCATCGAGGACAAGGTCGACGTGGTGATCGTGGACACCGCCGGGCGGCTGCACACCAAGACCGGCCTGATGGACGAGCTCGGCAAGGTCAAGCGCGTCATCGAGAAGAAGGCCACGGTGGACGAGGTCCTGCTCGTCCTCGACGCCACCACCGGCCAGAACGGCATGCGCCAGGCCCGGGTGTTCGCCGAGGTCGTGGACGTCACCGGCATCGCCCTGACCAAGCTCGACGGCACCGCCAAGGGCGGCATCATCATCTCCGTCCAGCGTGAGCTGGGCGTCCCGGTCAAGCTCGTCGGTCTCGGTGAGGGCCCCGACGACCTGGCCCCGTTCGACGCCGAGGTCTTCGTCGACACGCTCCTCGGAGACTGATCACCACCGTGCGGAGGGCGCCCCCGTGTCGCGGGGGCGCCCTCCGCGCGCCCGCCTCCGTGCGCCCGCCCGTGGGGCTCCCTCGTGGGCGGCTCCGGCGCCGTACGTTCTGCGGACGTCTCCGGCGCCGTACGCCGGTCAACGCCATACGTCGATCAGTGCCGTACTCCGGTCAACGCCGCACGCCGGTCAACGCCGTAAGTCGGTCGACGCCGTAAGTCGGTACTCGGTGAACGCCGTGCGCCGGTCAGTGCCGCACGCCGACCGGGACGACCAGCGGTGTCCCGGCCACCGGATCCTCGATCACCTTGGCGTCCAGGTCGAAGACCTCCGCGAGGAGGGGCTCGGTGAGGACCTCGTGCGGCGGCCCGGCGGCGACGACCCTGCCCCCGCGCATGGCGACCAGGCGGTCGGCGTAGCGGGCGGCGAGGTTGAGGTCGTGCAGGACCATCACCACGGTGCGGCCGAGCTCGCGGTGGAGCCTGCGGACCAGCTCCAGGACCTCGACCTGGTGGGCCAGGTCGAGGAAGGTCGTCGGCTCGTCGAGCAGGAGCAGGTCGGTGCCCTGGGCCAGGGCCATCGAGATCCACGCGCGCTGGCGCTGCCCGCCGGACAGCTCGTCCAGCGGGCGCTCCCCGAGGTCGAGCAGGCCGGTCATGGACAGCGCCTCGCTGACCGCCGACTCGTCGTCGGAGGACCACTGCCGGTACCACGTCTGGTGCGGGTGCCGCCCTCTGGCCACCAGGTCGGCCACCGTCAGCCCCTCCGGCGCGCTCGGAGCCTGCGGCAGCACGCCGAGGACCTTGGCGACCTCCTTGGTCGGCATCCTGTCGATGCGCTTGCCGTCCAGCAGCACCTCGCCGCCCGAGGGCCTGAGCAGCCGTCCGAGCGCGCGCAGCAGCGTTGACTTGCCACACCCGTTCGGCCCGATGATCGTGGTCACCGTCCCGGCTTCGATCCCGAGATCGAGGCCGTCGACGATGACGTGATCGCCGTACCCGAGCCTTACGTCGACGGCCTGCAGCCTCACGAGCGTCCCTCCTTGCGCACACGGATCAGGAGATAGATCAGATAGGGGGCGCCGAGGACCGCGGTGACCACGCCCACCGGCAGCTCGGCGGGGCTGAACAGGGTCCGCGCGATCAGGTCGGCCGCGGCGGTCAGGACGGCTCCGGCGAGGGCCGAGACGACCAGCGGCGGCTGGGCCACCCCGGCCAGGCGCAGCGCGATCTGCGGGGCGGCCAGGGCGACGAACGCGATGGGCCCGGCGGCGGCGGTGGCCACCGCGGCGAGCAGGACGGCGGCGAGGATCATCAGGCCCCTGGCGAGGTTCATCCGGATGCCCAGACCGGTCACGGTGTCGTCGCCGAAGCGCAGCGCGCCGAGCGAGCGGGTGCCGACCAGGGTCGGCGGGATGAGCACGGCGAGCGCGATCGCGACCGGGAGCACGTGCTCCCAGCCCCTGCCGTTCAGCGAGCCGCTGATCCAGACCATGGCCCGGCTGCTGTCGGTGACGTCCCCGACGGTCAGCAGCCAGTATTTGACGTTGGTGAACACCGCCGAGACGCCGATGCCGACCAGCACCAGGCGGTAGCCGTCCAGCCCCTTGCGCCAGGCCAGCAGGTAGACCGTCAACGCCCCGACCAGGCCGCCGAGCAGGGCCATGAGGGGAATGCCCACCTCGGCCAGGGCGCCGCTGGCGCCGCCCGCGGTGCTCCCGGCGGCCACGATGATCGCGACGACGGTCACACTGGATCCGGTGGTGACGCCGAGGATGTCGGGGCTGGCCAGCGGGTTGCGGGCGATTGCCTGGGTGATCGCGCCGGCCAGGGCGAGCGCCGCGCCGACGAGAACGCCGGTCAGGGCCCGGGGGAGCCGGAGCTCCATCACGACGAAGTGGTCCGGGCCGTCGCCGGTGACCGCCTGGAAGACCTGCGGGACGCTCATCGGGATGTCGCCGATGCGCATGCCGAGCGCCATCAGCAGCACCGCGGCGGCCAGCAGGATCAGGGCCACGACGGCGGAGCGCAGGCGCAGCAGCCAGGACGCGGAGCCGATCCGCAGCGGCCGTTCGTGCGCGAGCCGTACCGGGTGCTCACCCGGCGGCCGGGTGGGGGAGGAGGTCACAGGCGGACCGGCTTTCTGCGGCGGACCAGGAAGACGAAGAACGGGGCGCCGATGAGGGCGAGCACGACGCCGACCTCCAGCTCGCCGGGGCGGGCGACCACCCGGCCGATCACGTCGGCGAAGAGCAGGGCGGCGGCGCCGATCAGCCCGGAGTACGGCAGCAGCCAGCGGTGGTCCGGCCCGGACAGCGGGCGGGCCAGGTGGGGGACCATCAGGCCGAGGAAGGCCAGCGCGCCGCAGGCCGCGACCGAGGCCCCGCTGAGCAGCGTGATGGCGGCCACGCCGACGACGCGGGTCAGGGTGACGTTCTGGCCGAGGGCGCGGGCGACGTCCTCGCCGAGGGAGAGGGCGTTGAGGCCGGGCGTGTTGACCATCGCCAGCAGCAGGCCGGTGGCGATGAACGGCAGCACCTGCCAGACGACGTCACCGCCCCGGCCCGCGATCGAGCCCGCCTGCCAGAAGCGGAAGACGTCCATGGCCTGCTCGTCCATCAGGACCAGGGCCGAGGTGAGGGCGTAGAGGAAGGCGCTGACCGCGGTGCCCGCCAGGGCCAGGGTCACCGGGGTGGGGCTGCCGCGGCCGCCGGCCATGCCGAGGGCGAAGACCCCCACGCTGGCGATCAGGGCCCCGGCCAGGCCGAACCAGATGTAGCCGTACAGGTTGGTGACGCCGAGCACCATGATGCTGAGCACCATCGCGAACGCCGCGCCCTGGGTGACGCCGAGCAGGCCGGGGTCGGCCAGCGGGTTGCGGGTGTGGCCCTGCATGAGCGCGCCCGCGACGCCGAGCGCGACCCCGGCCAGGACGCCGACGGCGGTCCGGGGGATGCGCAGCGAGCGGATGACGATGTCGTTCTCGGTGCCGGTCGGCCCGGTCAGCGCGTGCCACACGTCACCCAGCGGGACCGGCTTCGCGCCGATCGTGACGCTCAGCACGACCGTCACCGACAGGGCGCCGAACAGCCCGGCCAGCACGAGCAGGCGGTGCCGGTGGACCGCCCTGAGCCTTCCGGGCGACGGCGGCCGTGCGGCGGCTACCGCTGTGCTCACCTCTGCTCCTCTCATTTGCCGTACCCCGCATGAGTATGTCAGTTTTAGGTATGGCTAAGCTAAATTAGGTTGGCCTTACCTTGAAGGGAAGCTGTTCGATGAGAGCGTTGCGGGTCTTGACCGTGGGCGTGGCGGGAGCCGTACTCTCCCTTGGCCTCGCCGCCTGTGGATCGACCACCACCACGGCGGACGCCGGCCAGACGGCTCCGGCCCCGGCGGCGAGCGACGCGGCGGCCTTCCCCCGCACGGTCAAGCACGCCATGGGCGAGACCCAGATCGCGGCCCAGCCCAAGCGGGTGGTGGCCCTCGACCAGAGTTTCGTGGACGCGGTGCTGACCCTGGAGACCGACGTCGTCGGCTTCACCAGCTACCGGACGATCGACGAGAAGCTCCCCGACTATCTGGCCCCGGTGCTCGGCCACGCCAAGGAGGCCAAGTCGGTCGGCACCCTGGAGCAGCCGAGTCTGGAGCAGATCATCGCGCTCAAGCCCGACTTGATCGTCTCGGCCAAGGTCCGGCACGAGGCACTCTACGACAAGCTCTCGAAGATCGCACCGACGGTGTTCAGCGAGACCACGGGCGCCATCTGGAAGGAGAACCTCAAGCTCATGGGTCAGGCCCTGGGCAAGGAGGACCTCGCCGAGCAGACGATCAAGACCTACCAGGACCGGGCCGCCAAGATCGGCGAGTCGATCAAGGCCAAGGACGGCGAGCTGCCCACCGTCTCCGTCGTCCGCTTCGCCGGTGAGCCGACCGTCCGCCTCTACGTGGAGAACTCCTACTCCGGCCTGGTGCTGAAGGACGTCGGCTTCCCCCGTCCCGAGGGCCAGCCGACCGCCACCGACACGATCGCCGTGAACATCAGCCAGGAGAACATCTCCCAGCTCGACGCCGACCACATCTTCGTCGCGGCCTACTCCGACCCGGCGGTCGAGCCGGTCAAGAAGAAGTTCGAGGCCAACCCGCTCTGGGGCAAGCTCAAGGGCACCAAGCACGACGTGGCCGACGTCACCTGGATGAGCGCTGTCGGCATCCAGGGCGCCCACGCCATCCTCGACGACCTCGCGGGGTTCTTCGAGGTCGACCCGGCCAAGGCCGCCTGACGCCTGTCCGGTCACCGGCCCGGCGCCCCCTCCCGTGGGGCGCCGGGCCTTTTCCGTCGCGCCGTGAGCGGGGCGCCGCCCCCCTTTCCGCCGCACTGTGGGCGGGCGCCGACCCCTTCCGCCGCACCGCGATCTGTCCCCATTTGTGAGCTGTTCACCGAAGATCACCATTTGTTTGCCGTACCGTTGTTGATCCTGATTTACTCGTCCCCGGCACATCGTCACATCGTTCACATGCGTCGCATCGAGAGGCGGGGGCGGGATGGTCGAAGTCGATTCGAAGGCGCTGGAGAAGGCGGCCAAGGAGTTCGTCGACGCGCTGCTCCCCATCGCGGAGAGCATCAAGACCCTCGCCGACGGGACCCATCTGAGTCCGCTGGCGTGGGGCCCCATCGGGGCGGTCACGGTGGCCAACAACTACAACCCTGCGCAGGAATACCAGTCCAAGCAGGCCGACGGCTTCGTCAACTCCCTCAACGGCATCAAGGCCGGCCTGCTCAGCGTGGTGATCCACTACATGGAGGCCAACCTCGCCTCCGCGAAGCAGAGCGCCGAGACAGAGAAGATCATCGATCTTCAGGCGAGGCTGGAGACGAACAAGTCCTTCCTTGAGGAAGCGAAGAAGAAGAACCAGGGACTCACGGACTAGGCGGGGTATCGCATGCCAGGCGAAGAACTCGGGGTACTGGGCGGCGCGGAGCTCGCGACCATCGGCGGGATGCTGGCCCTGGGCCGGATCGCGCCGAACTGGGCGGCCACCATGAAGAAGATCGATCTGGCCGGGAAGCTGGCGGCGCCGGCCATCGGAGCGGCGGCCATCTGGGCGCTCGCCCAGCCCTGGGACGACGACGCGATCTCCAAGGCGTGGAACGACTGGCGCACGGTGAACCTCAAGGTCCTGCATCTCAGGACCAGGGAGTGGGACCAGAAGCTCGCCAAGATCCAGGCGGCCTGGCCCGAGGGCGCCGACCGCCGCGCCTTCGACAAGTTCATGCAGGTCGTCTACCACGAGGTCCAGCAGTTCGAGACCGCCGCCGGGCAGATGGCCGGCGCGGTGCAGAGCGCCCAGTCCAACGTCAACCGCATCGTCAACACCTGCGGTCTCTTCATCGACTCCCTGCTGGCCATCATGATCTCCTCGGAGATCATGCAGCTGTTCGGGTACCGGGTGGAGGCCGCGGGCGACGTGCTGATCGCCCGGGCCAACTCCATGCCCGCCGGCGACCCCGCCACCGCCGCCCTCAAGATGAGCGCGCTGATCAAGGGCGGCCAGGTCAAGGTGCGGGGGATGGGGATCCAGGCCAAGGCGACCGCCACGAAGCAGTCTTCCGCCCTGTTCCTCATGGGCGGAACGATCACCGCGGTCGTCGGCATCAGCGCGACCGTCCTGTTCAGCCTCGGCGACCTGATCGGACTGACGAGCGCCGACAACCAGTTCCCGCAGCCCCAGGTCAACCTCGACAGCGGCGGCCTGCCGGGCGACGCGAGCAAGACGGACTTCGACGACATCAAGCGCGGCAGCGTCCAGCGCTCCGGCGACGAGGGCTGGTCCTACGTCTGACCCGCCCGGGTCCGTCCGGCGCCCCGCCGATCCCGGGCGGGGAGAACCCGGCGCCACCGCCTACTGCCCACCCGCACGCTGCCTCTGCGGCCACTGCCCCTCCTGGCGCCCCTACAACGCCTACGCCGCCAACGCCG